>JAYELX010000424.1:0-10989 GCA_034717875.1 Chloroflexota bacterium
ACGGCGGCGCTCTGATAGCCCTCCACGCGCGTACGAAAAGACAGGCCTACAGCGGCAAAGCGGATTGGGACGCTATCACTGCTGTGGTCGAGGCCGTCGATATCCCCGTAATTGGCAACGGCGACATCGAAAATGTCGCCGACATCGACCGCATGATGTGCCAAACCGGCTGCGACGCGGTCATGATCGGCCGCGCCGCCATCGGCAACCCCTGGATTTTCGCCCGCATCGAACGGGACGCCGTCTCCCCCGAACATGTACGCGAGGTAATGTCAACTCACTTACAACGCAATTTGGAACTCTACGGTCCCGAACGGGGATTATTGCTCTTCCGCAAACACGCCGCCCAGTATCTTGCCCCCTACCACCTGCCGAAGGATGTGCGCAAAAAGCTATTCACCCGTGAGCAGCCTGAGGAGTTTTTAGCTCTGCTGGAGAGGGTTTTTTAGGTAATTGCTCAAAATGTTAGTGGCGCGTTGCATCCCGAAGATGCATTGCACCACGGGTTGACCAAAAATCCCCTTGAATAGCCCGAAGTGCAATGCATTTTCAAAATGCAATGCACTTCTATCGTTGCTTGACCAACAGGTTTTTGAGCAATTAACCCGTAACGTATCCAAATCAAGTGGGTTATAACTAAAGAAGCACATGCACTCTCAAAAGATGTGTTTCTATGCGGGCAGTTTTTTGCAATTCCTAATAAAATTCCGCGCTAACAATGATGATTTATCCTGTATTCGAGCGCTTGCAAGTGAAGATTAGGTTTTTTCTCTGCATCTCTGCTACTCCGCGTCTCTGCGTTAAAGCCTGTCAGTTTTAAGGCAAAAAGAGCAAAATAATCACCTAAGTGCGTTGCACCTACTACCATCAAAACTAAATGTGATTACCCTGATAGGCCGCACCATCAGACTTGACAAAATGAGGAATTGGACTGTAAAATTACTCAACGTTGGTTATTCTAAAGCAACATTAAAATTTTATGGAGGTTTTTTCCTATGAATGATAAAGCATTAAACAAAATCAAAGCAATAATTTCTGAGTTATTGGATATTCCGGAAGCAGAAATTGCTTCTGAATCCCGCTTCCGTGAGGATCTCGAGGCCGACTCCCTTGATTTGGTTGAATTGATCATGGAGTTCGAAGACGAGTTCGGCAGTGAAATTTCTGATGAGGATGCTCAGAAAATAACCACTGTTGGTGAAGCTGTTGATTTTGTTGTGAAAAGCATGTAATTTGGCATCGTGATAAACATAAAAAAGCGCAGGCACTTGCAAGTGCCTGCGCTTTTTTGTTTTTAGCAGCGAACCCTTATTCGCCCGCCGCTGCAAACCTATTACAAACTTCCACTATCAATCTCGCAGCAATACGGGAATCTCCTCGGGGTGTTTGGCTACGCGGACACCGGCAGCTTTCAATGCTTTGATTTTATCGGCTGCTAATCCTGTGCCGCCCTGAACGATCGCACCAGCGTGCCCCATCCGTTTTCCTGGTGGAGCGGTTTGCCCGGCGATGAAGCCAGCTACGGGTTTGGTTACATGGTTGGTGATAAACTCGGCTGCTTCTTCTTCGTCGCTGCCACCGATTTCTCCAATTAGCACAATCTTTTCGGTTTTGGGATCCTCTTCGAACAAGCGCAGTGCGTCAATGAAGCTGGTGCCATTGATGGGGTCACCGCCAATCCCTACACAAGTGCTAACACCCATCCCCAATTCTTTAAGAGCATAAAGCACTTCGTAAGTCAGCGTACCCGAGCGGGAGACTACGCCCACGTTGCCGGGGATAGCGATATCGCCCGGAATGATTCCCACTTTGGCCTCACCGGGGGTGAGCAGTCCGGGGCAATTGGGCCCCACCAAGCGGATATCTTTTTGATCGAGATAATTGCGCACGCGCATCATACTTTGCACCGGTACACCTTCGGTAATTGTCACGATGAGTTTGATGCCTGCATCGGCGGCCTCGAACATAGCATCGGTAGCAAATCGGGCTGGCACGAAAATCATGCTAGTATTGGCACCAGTGGCTTCTTTTGCCATTTTCACCGAGTCAAAGATGGGGATTTTTCCATCCAGCACCCACTCGCCGCCTTTTCCGGGCGTCACACCAGCGACAACGTTAGTGCCATAGTCAACCATTCTCTGGGTGTGAAAGAGACCTTCTCTGCCCGTAATACCTTGACCGATCAGCTTTGTGTTTTTATCGATTAAAATACCCATCCTATTTACCTCCTTTTGCGGCTGCGACAGCCTTTTTTGCAGCCTCGGCAAGAGTTTCAGCACTAACCATATTGGCATCAATCATCAATTGTCGCCCTTCCTTTGCATTGGTTCCTACGAGACGAACCACCATAGGAACGTCCGGCTTGACCTCATCCATAGCGTCTAAAATACCTTGAGCAACCTCATCGCAGCGGGTGATGCCGCCAAAAATATTGATCAGCACAGCCTCGATATTGGGGTCAGATAAAATAATCCGAAATGCCGTCGCGACCTTATCGGCATCGGCCCCGCCGCCAATATCCAGGAAGTTAGCGGGTTCGCCGCCGAACAGTTTAATCACGTCCATTGTGGTCATCGCCAACCCGGCCCCATTGACCATACAGCCAATATTGCCATCGAGTTTAATATAAGATAGACCGGCCTGACGAGCTTTAATTTCGGATTCGTCTTCTACGTCCAAATCGCGCTTGTCGGCCAGATCGGGGTGGCAGAAAAGGGCATTGTCGTCCAACACCATCTTGCCATCCACGGCCAGCAACTCGCCATCAGCACAAATCACCAAGGGATTGATTTCTGCCAAACTGGCATCGCTTTTTTTATAAGCCAGCCATAGTCCTTTTGCGATCTTCTCGAAGGAACGCCAATGCTCACGGGCAAGGTCAATGCCAGCGGCCAGATCGCGAGCCTGGTAGCTTTGCAATCCCATCAGTGGGTCAATGTGCAATTTGATAATTTTCTCCGGCGATACTCGGGCGACTTCCTCAATGTCGACACCACCTTCAGATGATGCCATCATTACCGGCCGCCGCGCTGCCCGGTCATTGGTGATTCCAAGATAAATTTCGGATTCGATGTCAGCAGCTTCGTCTATCAACACTTTGCGTACCGGCAAACCCTTGATCTTCATACCCAATATTTCGGCAGCAAGCTGCTCGGCTTCTTCGGGGTCTTTTGCAAGCTGAATACCGCCAGCTTTGCCGCGCCCGCCAACAAGAACCTGCGATTTAACCACAACGCGACCACCTAGCTCTTGGGCAATCAGCCTTGCCTCGCTTGGGGTAGTCGCTATTTTCCCTCTCGGAATTGGTACGCCGTACTCGGCGAATGTAAGTTTCGAATGATACTCATGAAGTTTCATAACAGACAATACTCCTTGAAAATCCGTCTCGGAATTTATTAGAAACGCATGCGGATTATACCACGCTGGAAATCGAGTGAACTTTGGCGAGTAAAATGAAAGTCACTTCCGCAAGAGAATAAAATACCCAAACGCACCTCTTCAGCACCTCATGAAACACGTAATTATTCACTCCCCTTGCGCACGCCCCGAATGGACATCAATTTTAGTCGGCTTCGCCGTAAGCGTGCCTTTGGCAAGCCGACTTGAGCTATTAGCTTGGGATTTCAATCCCAAGATGGCTGCTGGTGCTCCGTTCGTAGGGCGGGATTCCATTCTCGCCGTATACTTTTTAGTTTGAATGGACTTTGCAATATTAGCACGGTCGGTTTCACCAATGGGGATGCAAAGCAACCGCCGTGCGGGCGTGATTATGCGATCATGGCTTTTTTCAGCTAACCTCACCCACCCCCTGTCCCCCTCCCTCTCCGCCAACAGAGAGGGAGGGGGAAATGTCGCTTCGTCTGTAGGGCGGGATTCCATTCCCGCCGTATACTTTCTATTCAAGCTTCCCTGAACGCTTACAATCCACCTACGTGGATTGAAATTACCAACCGATGCAGGTCGGTTTCGCAAAACAGCATCGATTTTCGCCCAGCATACCCGAAGGGGTACGATCGATTGCATTCTGAACCTCACCAAACAAACCATGCTCCCTCATGCCGCTGATGACAACATCCGTTATCCGATTCCACAACCGTTCTGGCGATTGAGCCGTGACGCGTAAATAATTATCGCTGAGACCCTTAAGCGCCCAGTCTCCGGAATCCAGCTCAGTCGCACTCTCCCAAAGCACAGATACGCATTGCCCCAAAAACCGGGACTGATACGCCTTTGCCGCGCTGGCAAACACAGCGCGCATCTTTGCATTTCGACTTTTCCGGATGGGATGTGGAACCTGACCGGACATGCGCGCCGCTGCCGTGCCGGGCCGGGCCGAATACGTAAAAACGTGCCCCCCAGCGAAATTCATCCCCCGCACGAAAGCCAAACTTTCTTCGAATTCAACCTCAGATTCTCCCGGGAAGCCTGCAATCACATCGGTCGTGATAGCCACATCCGGGATAGCAGAACGAGCAATTCCCACCAAATTAGCATATTCATCCGGGCTGGTCTTTCGAGCCATGCGGCGCAGCGTGGCCGAGCAGCCCGATTGCAAAGGTAAATGCAATTGCCGCGCCAGACGTTCATCCTCCCAAAGGGAGAAAAATTCAGCATCCAAATCCCACGGCTCCAGGGACGAAATCCGCAAACGGGAAATCTTTGTCGCGCTTAAAATATTTTCAATCAAATCACGCAAAGACTGCGGCGAGTTAAAATCCTGCCCCCATGACCCCAGGTGAACCCCCGTGAGCACAGCTTCTTGCACGCCGCCATCATGAGCGGCACGAATGTCAGCAAGCACATCGACAACAGCCCGACTGCGCCCAGCCCCACGCGCCACCGTTGTGATGCAAAACGTGCAGCCGTTGTCACATCCATCCTGGGCCTTGATAAAAGCACGTGTGCGCGAGCGTGGCCCAGGGATAGGCTTTCGGGGGGATAATTTACCCCCGACCATCTCAGGATCAACTTGCAGAATCTTGGGAACCAGCCTTTCCTTTTCCAGGTTGGGAATAACCTGACTCACCCCGGGGAGGGATTGCGCTGCTGAAGCTTCCAGCGTAGCCCAACACCCCGTAGCGATAATCTTGCCGCACCCGGCGCGGGCCGCCCGGCGGATTTTCTTGCGCGAATCCGCGGCCGCGGCCACCGTAACCGTACACGTGTTGACCACGGTCAGATCAGCCTCAGCCGGGACAGCAACAATTGAATGCCCGGCTGCGCGAAACTCTCGGGCGTAAGTTTCGATTTCGCTCTGATTCAGGCGGCATCCAACCGTGTCGAGATATACTTTCATAAGCAGCAAAATCAACGTTTCAATTAAGCAGATTATACTCGACGTCATTCCCAGGGGATAGCGACGTCATTCCCAAGGGATAGCGAAGGTCTCTGACCGAGCGATGAGGTTGCCAACGCACATACGCTTGGTCGTGAGACCTTCGCCATCGTCGGGTAGATGAATTTTCGTAAACGGCAAAATCAACGTTTCAAATAAGCAAATTATACTAGGCGTACACGACGTTTTCGCCATCCACGGTCATATTACGTCGTCGGTAGGCCCAGCACATATACGACACGGAGACAAAATAACAGGCGGGGAGGCGGTGCAAGCCTTTGATCTTGGTATCCAGTACAGTGGTTTTGCCGCCGAATCCCATTGGCCCAATCCCCAACTGATTGGCGTCATTTGTGATGCGATCTTCCAATTCAGCCAGAACCGGATCGGGGTTGCTGTCGTCAATCTGGCGGAAGAGAGCCTCTTTCGATGCCAGGTAAGACGAACCCCGGTCACCGCCGATGGCGACGCCTAACGAGCCTGGAGCGCAGCCTTTGCCCTGAGGCTGGTATACCGCGTCCAGCACGACCTTGCGAACTCCCTCCAAATCGCGCCCAGCATTCAGACGGCCATTGGGCAGCTTATACTGTGCGCCCACGTTTTCGCAGCCGCCACCCTTGAGCATCAAATCAACGCTGAGAGGTTCGCCAGCGTCAATTTCATCGAAGTGGATGGTGGGATAATGCTCATCGCCGGTATTGTCCCCGGTGTTCTTGCCGGTGATGGCGTTGACTGAGTTGGGGCGCAGGTATGTTTTTCGAGTAGCCTGCACCACCGCGGCTTGAATTTGCGCCCGCAGTTTGCGGATGCTCCAACCCTCTGGGTAGTGGACATAAAAGATCGGCGTGCCGGTATCCTGGCAGATGGGCGTGGAATTCTCACGAGCCATCTCCACATTTCCGAGAACAGTTTCAAGTGCGCCGCGCGCCGCCGAACCGGGGTCTTCACTTTCCATAGACGCACGTATTTTCTTTTCCACATCAGGTGGGAGACTCGTTGATGTGAGTCGTACCAATTCGAGCATTTCTTGAGTCAGATCAGGTTGCATGATTACCTCCAATATTTTGCCATCAATGGGTATGATTAATGAGACTAATTATCTTTCACTGTGCTGCGGTAATTCCAGAATTTGGGTGCTTTGCAGGTATCTTCTGAAAATTTCGGGGGGAATAGGGCGGGATTCCATTCCCGCCGTATCCTCTACTTTCTCTCCATTTTGTTGAGAAGACACCTTTTCGGGGTAAATGTATTATATGTGAAATTAGTACTTCTGGAAAACCTGTTTTTCAGAAACAACCTATATGATACCAAATTTATGATTGTTTGTGGTTTGCTCTTTCGAAATTAGCAGTAATTCCCGATATGAGGAAATGTCAAGACTTCGGAAGTCTCCAGTGACCTATTTCGCCAATAAATGCGTTTTCAAAGACTTCCGAAGTCTGCTTCTAGCTACAAAGCGGGAATTGCTGCAAAATAAGTGAATTAATTCACAGCTGACACTAGAAACACGTTTCCTGCACCAGCCGCCGAATTCATTCGGTTGGTTTTCTATCGTCCCAATCGCGCCCGTTCATCGTCAGCAATGCTGGCATCCAGCTTCTCAAAGAGGGGCTGAGGTTTTCGAAATTCGTAACCAGAGTCTGGCCAACTCGGTTCCCATCGCCCGCTGGCGTTGTCGGGTACGTATTGCAGCACAGTGTGTTCACCAAGATCGTCTTGCTGAGTTCCCACAGTTTGCTGCCCGAAGAGCGGCTCGGTATATCCCAGCATGGTATGCAATTTCTCGCTGGTAAAAGGCAAGAATGGGGCAAACATGATCTTAAGTGAATCAATTGCCCGCAGCGCAGTGTAAATTGTGGTTGCCGCGGCATCCTTGTCAGTTTTGATTTCGAACCAGGGCGCGGTTTCATCGATGTATTTATTGACCTTGGAGGCCAGCCGCATAGCCTCGTTGAGAGCATGGCGTAATTTGATATTGTCGATGTATTCGCCAACAGTCTCGAAGCCAGCCTCGATCTTAGCGATGATCTCTTCATCGATAGGGCGGAGTTCTTTGGGAGTCGGCACCACCCCTTCCCAATTTTTATAAGCAAAAGAAAGCACCCGGTTTACCAGGTTTCCCCAATTGGCCACTAGTTCATTGTTATTACGGGCAACAAATTCATCCCAATCCCAATCGGTGTCCCTCGTTTCTGGCATGTTGATGGTGAGGTAATACCGCAGCGGATCGGGGTCATAGCGAGAAAGGAAATCCAATCCCCAAACGCCCCAGTTTGCACTTCCGGAAATTTTTCGGCCTTCCATGTTCATAAACTCATTGGCCGGAACATCATAGGGCAAGTTGAGCCGAGCACCTTCACGCCCCTCGAAAAGTTCCCCAAACTTTTCACCAACTCCGTGGAGCTGCGCAGGCCACATGATGGCGTGGAAGGGGATATTATCCTTGCCGATGAAATAGTAAGTCCGGGAGTCGGGATTGTACCACCAGTCGTGCCATTCCTTGCCATCTCCGTTGATTTTGGCCCATTCGATAGCTGCTGCTAAATAACCAATAACTGCCTCGAACCAAACATAGAGGCACTTGCCCTCCCAGTATCCATCTTCATCATCTTCAATCGAAACTGGGATACCCCATTTTAGATCGCGGGTGATGGGACGTCCGCGCAGTCCCTCAGACTTTATCCACCCCAGGGATTGTTTGACCACGTTGGCCCGCCAATAATCCTGACGTTTCTCCAGAAATTCCAATACCGCGTCTTCGAGCTGACTGAGGTCGAGATTAAAATGCTCAGTTTCCCGCAACACGGGAGTGGAACCATCCATCTTCGAGCGCGGGTCAATTAACTCGTTGGCTTCCAGCAGGGTGCCGCATTTATCGCATTGGTCACCACGGGCTTTTTCGTAACCGCATATATAACAAGTCCCCTCCACATAGCGGTCGGGCAAAAACCGCTCTTGAGACTTTGAGTACCACTGCTCCTGAATTTCTGTATAGAGATAGCCATTTTTATGGAGAGCTTCGAAGATGGTTTGGGAAACCTCGAAATGGTTCTCTGTGTGGGTGCTTGTGAAAAGATCGTAGCTCAAGCCAACTTTTTGAAAAAGCTCCAGAAACTCAGCATGATAGCGTTGATAAACTTCCAGCGGAGTGGTTTCTTGCTCTTCGGCTTTGACCATCACCGGCGTGCCGTGCGAATCGGAACCGGAGACCATAAGAACCTGATTCCCAGCTAAACGGTGATAACGGGCGAAAATATCGGCCGGCAGATATGATCCGGTGATATTGCCAACGTGGATATCAGCACTGGCGTATGGCCAGGCAACGGCGACCAGGATATTTCTCGACATGGAAGTCCTCCTCGAATGAATTCTTGTTGTGTGACCTCCCGGAGGCTTCAAGCATCCAGGAGGTTACCACTTTGACGATAGAATAGATGACACAAAAAAAGCTGCCGATGCCGGCAGCCTGTAACTTGCTTTTGCGAATTCGGGAACTAAATTGTTATTCCCAACGCAATATCTGCCGAAGGCCGGGAGCGGCGCATCATGCCCATCATCATAACCATTGCTTGGGATGTATTTACGGTATTAATCATGATTTTACAAATCACCTTTGTTGAAGTGAGTCTATAATGTACACGGTTATTTGTCAAGCTTGTGCGCGGCTATTCGTCATCTAAGAGAGATTTAAGCACCGCCATCCTGGAATCTATCAACTCGGTTTTGCAATCGCAGGCTTCGACGTTGCGATTGACTCCACAAACTGGACACAGGCCGTGGCAATCGTCGCGACAAAGGGGACTGAGTGGTATCGCTAAAATGGCATACTCACGCACCAATGGGGCCAAGTTGATTATATTGCTCGCGGGTAATTTCAGCTCGGTGTCGGCATCAGCTTGGGATGAAAAAGTATATAGCTCGGAGAATTCGCATTCAAATAAGTACACAAAGGATTCCAGGCAGCGTCCACAAACCAACTCGGTCGAGGCACCAAACTTGGCTTGGACCGACAATCCATCATTGGAGCGGTGGATACTAACCTCACTAACGAAATCATCAAGTTTGAAATCATCGTCAAATATTATCTGCGGAAACTCGAAGTTGAAGGTTTCACTATAACCAATACTTTCATTGACTATAAAACCGACATTGAGTAAAAAAGCAGTAGCAGTATTATCCATAGTAATCACCGTGTCTATTAATAAAAGTTGAGTGAGAGAAATGGCTCGAACAACTAGCTTTTTCAGTGGAGCCTAGAGTAGTTAGAATTGACTGATAAATTGCGTGACACAGGTGACAGTCAGCAATTCCCGCTTTGTAGCTAGAAGCAGACTTCGGAAGTCTTTGAAAACGCATTTATTGGCGAAATAGGTCACTGGAGACTTCCGAAGTCTTGACATTTCCTCATACCGGGAATTGCTGGGTGACAGTCACTTTATCGAATCGCGTTGTGCGTGCTCCCTGAACCGCTAAAAAGACGAATTTTAGGATTTTCTCTTCTCGTGAAAGTGACTGTCACCTTCATCATCAATCAATATTTACTATCACCCAGATTATAAACGCTCAAGACGGGGCAGAGTTGGGTGTTTTATAAATCCATTCGAATTTGACGTTTGTACGGCCTTATTCTATCCTCCGCAAGTTTTAGATATTCTGGTTCAATATCATAGCCAATATAATAACGATTAGATTTTAGAGCGGCAATTGCAGTTGAACCGCTGCCCATAAATGGATCCAAAATAACATCATTTTTATATGTATAAAGTTGTATCAAGCGAAAAGGTAACTCAACCGGGAATGGGGCTGGATGGCCAATATTTTTTGCGGATTCAGTGTTCATTGACCAAATCGATTTTGTCCATTGCATAAACTGTTCTTTTTCAATCGTGCTTTCGCTGTGCTTTGATTTTTCGCGTTTATATGATCCTTTTGAAAACACGAGAATATATTCATGCACATCTCGTAAGACAGGATTCGAGGCTGACTTCCAACTTCCCCACGCCATAGAGACACCCGCTCCCGCGCCTTTGTTCCAGATAATTTCTCCCCTCATTAAAAAGCCGACATCATTCATCATTGGAGTTATATAATCTGTAAGCGCTATATATGGTTTCCGGCCTATGTTAGCAATATTGATACACGCCCGCCCGCCATTAACAAGCACTCGATATGTTTCTGAAAACACCTTGTATAACATATCAATGTATTCTTGTAATGACAAGTCATGGTCATATTCTTTGGAAACATTGTATGGCGGAGAAGTTACCATTAAATGTGTCGAATTATCAGGTATATCTTCCATGTTTTCAGAACTACCAAGAATAATCGAATTCTTCAATTCTCGAGGAAACATATTATCAGCACCTATTTCTTGGTCATTGTGTGTCGATAATTCGGAATAAAGGCGAGAATTATAATAAGAAGATGAGTCGTGGTTTATTCTTGCGTTTGTGCCAAAACTACTTGTTCTAGAACCTGTGGCCATAAGTTTGTTCCTGTTTTCAAATCAGCATCTGGATTTACTGATCAGGTGGGGTACACTTCATCAATGTGTCTTGACGTGAAAATCACTCTGCGCAAGTGTGCCCTATCTTCAAGTTGAGACTTGCTAAGAAATATAATTATACCCCGTTAAACGGTTGCGCCGCTCGGTC
>JAYELX010000425.1:0-2147 GCA_034717875.1 Chloroflexota bacterium
CACGCCCAGCGGAGATTTCGACAGCCCGGCGCATGGTTTCCAATGACATGTTATCCAGCATAATTCTGGTGGGTTCGAGTGCGAGGGCTTCTTTTAATTCTAACAGTGTTTTGGTTTCAACTTCGATTGGATATTGATGGCCGTATTTTTGGCGCACGCGTTGGATAGCCGCGCTGATGCCTCCAGCACCATCAATATGATTATCTTTGATCAAAACCATATCGTACAACCCCATGCGATGGTTTTGCCCGCCGCCCATGCGCACGGCGTATTTATCTAATAAACGCGCTCCGGGAGCAGTTTTGCGCGTGTCCAGGATTACGGCCCCCGTACCGGCCACAGCATCGACAAACTTGCGTGTCAGCGTGGCAACCCCAGAAAGGCGGCCCAGGAAATTCAACGCAACTCGTTCCCCCGCCAGCATGGCCGGGCCAGGGCCAGATATGGCTGCTAACACATCTCCTGCTGCCACCAATTGCCCATCGTTTTTGCGCGGCTCGAAGGCAATCTCAGCCTCGACAAGCGCAAACACTGCTGCCGCAACCGGCAGGCCGGCAACAACGCCATCGGCCTTAGAGCGGATATGCCCCTCCAAACGTGAATCAGCCCGCAAGGTGGCGCTGCTGGTCACGTCTCCCATGAAAATATCCGCCGTGATTTTTACCAGGTCGGCATCGGGGGACAGGTCTTCGGCCAGAGCAAGATTCAACAAATTCAAAACGGAAGGGTGCTGCAATTCAACGGGCAAAGGCAAACCATCAAAGTTAGCTTTTTTCATTGTAAAATTATGTGTTAGAGCTAGATCAAAACCCAGATTGCTGACGAGTCAATCCTAACACGCAAAATGCGAAGGCGTCAAGTTCGAGCCGGTTGCCACATGCTAAGCTGCCCTTTGACCTTTTGAGCATCTGCATTTACAATGCTTTCGTGGTTTTATAGTGGAATGACCTTAAGACGTTATCCACCAAACAATAGTTAACATCAAACAAGGAGATAACTCATGGAATTTTCTAAACTCATCACCCACCGTTACAGCGTGCGTGGTTATACAAACGCTCCTGTCGAAGATGAAAAACTTCAGCAAATTTTAGAAGCTGCCCGAATGGCCCCCACCGCGGCCAACCGTCAGCCTTTCCAATTAATTGTCATTCACACTGAGGGACGCAAAGAAGAACTGCGCCGTATTTACAACAAAGATTGGTTCGTTCAAGCACCGCTGATCATCGTTGCCTGCGGGCTGCCATCCAAAGCCTGGGTGCGGCACGATAAAGAGAACTTCACCAACGTGGATGTCTCCATCGTAATGGATCATCTCATCCTGGCGGCGGCTGATTTGGAATTGGGCACATGCTGGATTGGCGCCTTCGACCCCGAGGCCAGCCGCGAGATTGTGGGGCTTCCCGATGATGTGGAGCCAATAGTTATGACGCCGGTCGGATACCCTACTACATCGCCCAAAACAAAGCAACGTAAACCGCTAGAAGAGTTGGTGCGGTACGAGCGTTGGTGATATAGCTGGGTCGATTTTGCAAACAGGCGTTGCTGTTCAACAAGTCTCGTTAACAAATTTATAGAAGATGATCTAGTGAGACAAGCTTTGATGTATTACAATTGTTCTCATGAACATCGTTTGAAGTTACACTACACATTTGCCATTCTCAGTGGCTTTGAGTCGTTTATCTCAAGGAGTAAGCTATAGTGGAGCAAATGCCTATGTTTCACGCGAATATAAAAAGTAAGTTTAATCTAGCTGATGAGATAGTACTTTATCCAGGACTAGTAGAAGAATTATTGCCTACAATACCAAATGAATCTATTCAGCTTGTTATAACTTCCCCCCCGTATAATATTGGTAAAGAATATGAGACAAGAGTTGGCTTGGATCAATATTTGGAACAACAGAAAATTATTATCATGGGGTTATATCGCGTCCTAAAATCAACAGGTAGTATCTGTTGGCAAGTGGGTAATTACGTTGAAGATGGAGAAGTGTTTCCATTGGATATATACTTTTATCCAATATTCAAGAAATTAGGAATGCATCTTAGAAATCGTATCGTTTGGCATTTTGGACATGGTTTACATGCAAGCAAGCGTTTATCTGGACGCTATGAAACATTATTATGGCTTACAAAAGGGGAGCAATA
>JAYELX010000426.1:0-10944 GCA_034717875.1 Chloroflexota bacterium
TACCCGGCTACGGAGGCCGCCACCCGGTAAATTTAGCTCCTCCCTCGCAGCCAACCGAGGTCACAGCACCCGCACTCTCTTCAGCCTTCACCCAATCCTGGGTAGACTGGCTTGTTCAGAATTTCAAAAATCCCGTTGTTCCTATTGCGGATGTAATGCCATGAAGACGACGCATGATACTCGTTATACTATCGTAGGATCAGTTTTTGCTTTGGTGGGACTTATATTCATCGCCCGGATGGTCTATATTCAAGTTGGGCCTCCAAACGAGAGCCTCCAATCTGCCGAAAAAATTGACAGCACGCAATGGATTGATTTGACCCCGGCGCGGGGTAGTATTTTCGATCGCCGCGGACGTTTATTGGCTGGCAATCAGCAGGTTTACGAAGTAGCTATCGAGTTGAACTACGTTATAAATCCGGAGAGTATTGCTCTGGCAGCAAATATGATCTTAGGACTTGACTACAACGAAGTATATCGAATAGCCAACCAGGATGTAGCAGATGTTGAAGTGACCCACTTCACGTTGGATAATTTTGCCACCAACGCAGAAGCCGAACGTTTGCGGGAGTTGAAGCAGAAATTAAATGAGCATCCCGAAACGGCTGGAATCAGCTCCGATGGACGAATTAACAGCCTGGTTGGATTGGAGATCAACCCGCGCCTGGGACGCAGCTACCCAGAAAAATCTCTAGCATCGAACGTGATAGGGTTTATCAACAAAGAGGGAGACAGCCATTTTGGGGTTGAAGAGGAATTAGATGGTCTTCTCTCCGGGGTTAAAAAACAAATAATCGTCTCGGTAGACCCCAACCGTGCGCTCGAGCTGCCGGACACACCCAATGTAACCAGCATAATCCTCACGCTGGATCGTGAAATCCAAGTCAGCATCGAGGAGATACTGGATAAGGCACTGGCACAAACTGGAGCCTACTCCGGCACCATTGTTGTTATGTCTCCTAAAACGGGCGATATTCTCGGAATGGCATCATCCCCGCGCATGAATTTGAACGAGTATTGGCGTTTGAATGATATTTTCATGGATGGACAGACTTTCAACCTGGCTGTGGATGGTTACGAATCAGGATCAGTGTTCAAGATCATTACCATGGCTGCTGCTTTGGATACTGGAACTGTTACCCCCAATACAGAGTTTATCGACACAGGTTCCATTGTCGTGGGTGGCAGAACTATTTACAACTGGGATAGGGGCGCGTGGGGCCCTCAGAACATGATCACCTGCTTGCAGCACTCATTGAATGTATGCCTCGCCTGGGTTGGAACCCAAGTAGGCCCCACTGACTTTTATCGATATATCCAAGATTTTGGCTTCGGGCAACTAACCGGCATATCGGTAGCCCGAGAATATGCTGGGCATCTCAGATTGCCCTCTGACGCCAGTTGGTATGAGATTGATTTAGGAACCAATTCATTCGGGCAGGGCATCGAAGTCACCCCCGTGCAAATGCTGCAGGCTATTTCGGCGGTGGCTAATGATGGCGAAATGGTCACGCCGCGCATCTTGCATGCCGTAGTCAGCCAAGATCGCCAGTATGATATTCCGTTGGAGCCTGCTGGGACGCCCATTTCGGCGGAGACCGCTCACACCCTCTCGGAAATGCTAGCAGTCTCATTGGAAAAGGAGGCCTCAAGTTCTTTACTTCCGGGCTATCGTTTGGCGGGCAAGACCGGAACAGGAGAAATCTACAACAGTGGTCGCACAAATGCTTCCTTTGTAGGCTGGGGCCCGGTCGATGATCCTCAGTTCATGGTTTATATTTGGTTGAAGGAACCCGTCAGTTCCCCGTGGGCATCCATTGTTGCTGCGCCGGTTTTTCATGATGTGGCCGAACGTTTAGTCGTTTTGATGGATATTCCTCCTGATCAAGTCCGGATTGGCATGACCTCGCCGTAGGACAAGGTTAGTGGTTTGGTTGCACAGGTGACAGTCACTTGCCGAAGATATGCGGAATTCAGGCAATACATGGTTTGCAAGCACATTTTTCAGTAAAAGCTCCGAAGTAAGTGACTGTCACCTTTAGCCATCACTTGCTTCTTTACCACTACTGGATAAATATATCGTGTTGACATTAGCAGATATTTTCGAAGCTCTTAAACACGTACGTCCCTCCTGGGCAAACCAGGTGATCACAGATGCTGTTGTGGATTCGCGCCAAAGCACCCCTGGGTCGCTGTTCATAGCTGTGCCCGGTGAAAGTGTGGATGGACATGATTATGTGGAAGATGCATTCTCCCGAGGCGCCAGCTTTGCCATTGTGGAATGTGAAATCCCGGCAGGAATTCCCCTTCTGGATTTGCGAGAGGATTCCGTTTTTGATTCAGAATCTTCCCCGCAGGTTCCCTGTGCCCTGCGCGTAGAAAACAGCATTACCGCGCTACAGCAAATAGCAAGATTCTGGCGGCGTCAGATAGATGTGCGCGTGATTGGCATCACTGGCAGCGTTGGCAAATCGACCACCAAAGAGTTGATGGCTGCGGTGCTGAAACAGCGCTACAACACCCTGAAGAATTTAGGCAACCTGAATAATGAAATCGGCCTGCCTATGACGATGCTGCGCCTAAACGAAAAGCACCATCGCGCCGTGCTAGAAATGGGCTTCTACGTCCCCGGAGAGATTGCATTTTTATGCGACATAGCCCAACCTAATATCGGTGTGATCACTAACATAGGCACCGTTCACGCCGAAAGAGCTGGTTCGCAAGCATCTATTGCCCGCGGCAAAGCCGAATTGGTGCAAGCTCTGCCTGCTGATCCTGATGGTGTGGCTGTTCTAAATTATGATGACCCCCTGGTCAGGCCCATGGCTGAGAAAACCCAAGCTCGGGTGTTTTTTTACGGACTGGATCATCGGGCAGATTTATGGGCCGATAAAATTGAAGGCTTGGGCTTGGACGGCATCCGTTTTCGATTGCACTACCGCAACGAAGTGTTGCATTTACGCGTGCCGCTGATTGGACGTCATTCAGTGCATACGGTTCTCCGTGCTGCTGCTGTAGGTTTGATCGAGGGCCTGACATGGCAGGAGATAATCAATGGGTTGCGGTCATCAGGACATACCCAATTACGCCTGGTGGCAGTGCGTACCGAGAAAGGAGCTTTGTTATTGGATGATACATATAATGCTTCACCTCAATCTACACTAGCAGCCCTGAATTTACTCGCCGAAATGGAAGGCCGTAAGATAGCCGTATTGGGAGATATGCTGGAGTTGGGGCAATACGAACGGCAAGGTCACGAAATGGTTGGGGCGCGAGCCGCAGCTGTGGCCGATTTGCTGGTAACCGTAGGTGAGCGTGCCCACATTATCGCCGCTGCGGCCGGACGGGTTGGATTCCCGATTGCGAATATCACCGAATTGGATCATAGCCATCAAGCTATCGAACACCTGCGTGAGTGTTTGCGAGCCGATGATGTCGTTTTGGTGAAAGGGTCTCATGGAGTGCGTATGGATCGGATTGTAGCTGCTTTGGAGACGCGCCGATGACTCAAACCTCGACAGCTCTGGCTCTGGCCGGATTTAGCTTTATGCTCACTGTTATTTGGGGCAACCCGCTGCTGCGTATTTTACGGCATTTCAAAGTGGGCGAAACCATCCGCGTGGAAGGTCCGCAGCGTCACTTTTCCAAGTTGGGAACCCCCACAATGGGTGGCGTGATGATTGTGCTGCCTGTGGTATTGTTGACCCTTTTACTGAATGCCGCTACCCTGCTTGGTCATGCAGATGTGTTGGGGCGTTCGGTATTATTGCCTCTTGGCGTGTTGATTGTCTTTGCCCTGCTTGGCGCAATAGACGATTGGGAAGGGTTGCGCGGCCGCCGCCGAGGCAAGGGCATGCGCGCCAGCACGAAATTCCTTATTCAAGTAATTGTGGCCTGGGCCGCATCTATGGGCTTGTATCACTTTTTGGATGCCCCCCATCTTTATTTGCCCAGCTTCCATATTGAATTCAAGGTTGGCCTTTGGTACGTACCTATTTCCATGTTCATCATCGTAGCCAGCTCTAATGCCATCAATTTCACCGATGGATTAGATGGCATGGCTGGATTGATTTCTGCTACGGCTTTTATTGCCTATGGTGGCATTGCCGTGTTGCAGGGACAAGTTTATCTGGCCCGCTTTTGTTTCACGCTGGTAGGTGCGCTTTTTGGCTTTTTGTGGTTCAACGTCCACCCGGCC
This sequence comes from Chloroflexota bacterium, assembly GCA_034717875.1. Lineage (GTDB taxonomy): Bacteria > Chloroflexota > Anaerolineae > Anaerolineales > UBA11858 > JAYELX01. The sequence goes on from JAYELX010000426.1 coordinate 4,199, forward strand.
CAGTTATTCATGGGCGATACTGGCTCTTTGGCTTTGGGCGCGACTTTGGGCGTTGTCGCATTGATGACGGGTCAATGGGCTGTTTTACCAATTATTGCCATTATTCCAGTGAGCATTACCTTAAGTGTGATTATTCAGGTGAGCTATTTTAAATTGACCAAACGCTTGTACGGTGAGGGCCGCCGGATTTTCAAGATGACTCCGCTGCACCATCATTTCGAGCTTTCAGGTTGGAGCGAGACTCAAGTTGTGCAGCGTTTCTGGTTGATAAGTTTGCTGGCTGCTATGGTTGGTGTGGCCTTGTCGGTGGCGTGATGATTAGAAACTGGAACGGTAAACGGGTGCTGATAATTGGAGCCGCCCGGCAGGGGGCGGCGTTGGTGCGATACTTGGTCTCTCATGGCGTTGAGGTTGTACTCAATGACCGCTGCACATCCGACGAGCTTGCCGATGTGCGTGAGTCTTTAGCCGATGTTAAGATCGAATGGGTGTTGGGCGGACACCCGCTCAGTGTATTGAACGACGTTGATCTGGTATGCCCCTCCGGTGGCGTACCATTGACTATCCCGCTGGTGGTCGAAGCCCAAAAACGCGGCTTGCAGCTTGCTAACGACTCGCAGATTTTTTTGGAGGCGGCACCTTGCCGGGTCGTTGGTATCACCGGGTCGGCAGGGAAGACCACCACCACGACGATAGTCGGTCGCATGGCGGAAGTCACCGCAAAAACCTGGGTCGGAGGCAATATCGGCAACCCACTGATTACCAAAGTGGACGAGATGGACCCTGACGATTTGGCCGTAGCAGAGTTTTCGAGTTTTCAATTGGAGTTGGTCACGCACTCCCCACAGGTAGCAGCTGTGCTCAATGTGACGCCCAATCATTTGGATCGGCATGGCAGCATGGAAGCGTATACAGCAGCAAAGGCCAACATTTTGAGTTTCCAAAGGCCGGGAGATGTTGCTGTTTTAGGGCGCGATGACACCAGAGCGTGGAGTCTGGCAGAATCTGCTCGGGGTGAGATAATCACATTTGGTTTGACGCACCCACCCGCGGGCCAGATGGGGGTATTCCCTCATCAAGGTTGGATCACCCTTTGGGACGGGGAATCTGCCAAAAAATTATTCCCTCGTGAATTGATCCTTCTGCGAGGAGAGCACAACTTGCTCAATGTGTTAGCCGCTTGCGCAATCGCCGCCGCTGCAGAGCTTCCGGTGGAGGCCATGCAGGCCGGGGTGGAAGGGTTCGAAGGAGTGCCGCATCGTTTGGAATATGTGCGCTCGTGGGGCGGGGCTGATTGGTACAACGATTCTATCGCCACCGCGCCGGAGCGAGCTATAGCGGCTATGCGCTCTTTCGATGAACCGCTGGTTTTGTTGGCTGGCGGCAAGGATAAAGATCTGCCCTGGGAAGATTTTGCCCAATTGGTGCGGCGGCGAGTTGATCATTTGATAATTTTCGGCGACGCATCGGAGAAAGTGATACGTGCAGTGGATGCGGCTGGGCCGAGCGAGCGGCCATATTCAATCTCGATTTGCGCACGGCTGCACGATGCCGTGGATGCAGCCGCTCAAGTTGTCGAGCCCGGCGATGTGGTTTTGCTTTCTCCTGGCGGCACCAGTTTTGATGAATTTGATGATTTTGCAGCTCGTGGAGAGTGGTTTCGAAAATGGGTCAACGAACTGGCGTAGCAGCGCAGCGACGAGGCGTACAGCGATCGACTAACAAACTGGGTTCGCCCTGGTTGAATATCGATGTGCCATTGGTGTTGGTGTTGATCACCTTGCTGACATTTGGTTTCTTGATGATGCACTCGGCCAGTTGGAAAGTATCCATGCAGATTTCGGAGACGGACTCGCCCGATTATTTGTTCATCCGCCAGTTGCGCTGGTTGGGATTGGGTCTTCTCGCTTTGGTGGCTTTTGCCTGGGTGGATTATCATCGCTGGCGTCATTATTCGGTCGTTTTTATGTTTGCTGCCTTGTTGGCTTTGATTGCAGTACTTGTTTTTGGGGAATCGTACTATGGTAAAGTGCGTAGTTTTTACCAGGGTTCTTATCAGCCCTCGGAGTTGGCCAAATTTGTACTCGTGATTTATCTGTCTGTTTGGTTGTATGCAAAACGGGATCAACTTGCTGATGTGAGTTTTGGATTAATTCCTCTGGGTGCCATAGTCGGTGTGATTGGTGGTTTGATAATGCGCCAGCCCGATTTGAGTGCCGCTGGTATAGTTGTGCTTTTGGGTGCCATAATGTTTTATCTGGCTGGCAGCGATACCCGTCAGACTTTGATTTTGGTGTTAGTTGCGTTGACTGTTGGTTATTTGGTTTTGCGTTTCAATCCCACCGGCAACGAACGCGTGGGTAAGTTCTTGGCCGGTTGGCAGGATGTGATGAATTCTTCTCATCATGTAGCCAAAGCCATGATTGCTTTTTTCCGCGGTGGTTGGTTTGGCGTTGGGATTGGACGCAGCACCACTAAACTGACAACTTTGCCTTTTCCTCATACTGATAGTGTTTTCGCTGTTGTGGGTGAGGAAACCGGGGTCTTTGGTGCATCGGCTTTGGTTATATTATATGGTTTGTTGTTCTGGCGCGGCTTGGTCATCGCTCATAAAGCTCAAGATGAGTTGGGGTCTCTTTTGGCGGCTGGGTTGACTATGTGGATCACATTGGAAGCATTTGTGAATATTGCTTCTCTGTTGAACCTGATGCCCTTTGCCGGAAATACGCTCCCATTTTTTAGCGTGGGCGGATCCAATTTGGTTTCTTCGATGGCGGCGGTGGGCATTGTTTTGAATGTTTCACGTCTATCGGAACAGAAGCAGCAAGAAGATAAGCGGAGGACTTTTGGTGCGATTGTTGATTTGCGCGGGCGGGACCGGCGGCGGCGTGTATCCAGCTCTGGCCGTACTCGAAGGTTTGAAGGCTGAATACCCTGATACTCGCACGTTGTGGGTTGGTGGAAAAGGCGGCATGGAGGCAGACCTGGTCTCGCAGGCTGGCGTGCCTTTCGAAACTATTCCCGCTGCTGGTGTGCATGGAGTCGGGCTGCGGGCGTTGCCGGGCAATTTGTGGCAATTGGTGCGAGGTATCTTCGCCGCCCGGAGGGTTCTGGGCCGGTTTCGTCCTGACGTGATGCTGTTCACTGGTGGATATGTAGCTGTTCCTATGGCGCTGGCTGGGTTGAGAATCCCCTCGGTGCTTTACGTTCCCGACATCGAGCCGGGGCTTGCGCTCAAAACCTTGGCCCGCTTTTCCGATCGTATTGCTGTGACCGCTGAAGATTCGAAGGCGTTTTTTCCGAAGCACAGCGACCGAGTCGTGGTCACTGGGTATCCTATCCGCTCCAAGTTGGTGTCTTGGGAAAAGATTGACGCTTACCGTTTCTTTGATCTCTCTCCCGATTTGCCCACGCTGCTGGTGACCGGAGGCAGCCTGGGAGCACTATCCATCAACCGGGCGCTGTCGTCCGCATTAGGGGCGTTATTACCCCAGATGCAAGTCATTCACCTGACGGGCACACGCACCTGGCAGCAATTTACAAATATAGGCGAACAGTTTCCCTCTGATCTGTCAGCCCGCTATCGGGCTTATCCCTACCTCCACGATGAGATCGGGGCAGCCTTTACGATTGCCGATTTGATTCTTTCTCGGGCTGGGGCCTCTAGTTTGGGAGAATTGCCGCATTTTGGCCTCCCGGCAATTTTGGTGCCTTATCCCCACGCATGGCGTTACCAAAAAGTTAACGCTGACTATTTGACCGCTCGGGGTGCCGCTGTGATGCTTGAAGATGCTGATTTAGCGGAGAAGCTCGTCCCTACGGTTCAGGATTTGATCACCAATGACGATCGCCGCGCAGGAATGAGTGCAGCCATGAAATCGCTCGTTCAACCCGACGCGGCCGAGTCCATTGGGCGAATATTGATAGAATTGGCTAAATCAGACAAATGAGGAAGTGACGCAATGATTAGTCTCTCGGTTGTGTTTTTTATCTTTTTGTTTTTCTTCGCTTTGATTGGGAGCTTGCGAGGCTGGGCAAATGAATTACTGGTTAGTTTTAGTGTGATTCTGACACTTTTCATTATTCTGATTCTAGAAAATTTGGTTGGCGGCATCATGATCCCATTTGCCAAGTTGGATGATAACTACAATACCGCTGATGTTCCTGAGGGCGTTACAATGTTCGTCATGCCACCTGAAGATGTGCAACCCTTCAATAAACTTGAGGAAACAGCGCAAAAGGACTTCCGCCGTCAATTTTGGTTTCGAGCATCGATATTGGTAGTGCTTGTATTCTTTGGGTATCAGTCACCGGCTTTAGCTAATTTGGGAGGGGACATTAGGAGAGAGAAATTCCAGGATTTTTTGTTGGGTTTGTTTTTAGGTGTAATTAATTCGTATTTGATTATTGGAACGATTTGGTGTTATATGCACTTGGCTCATTATCCCTTCGACCCTTATGTAATCGCTCCGAAGGTTGGCGATCCCTTTTTTGAAACGGCAAATACTCTGATTAATATTTTGCCGCCAGCCTGGTTGGGCACGTCACCCATTATCTATATTGCTATTTGTTTAGCTTTCTTGTTTATATTGGTGGTGTTTATTTGAGCGAGCATATACACTTTATTGGCATTGGCGGCACCGGCCTTTCGGCGATTGCCCGCGTTTTGCTGGAGAGCGGGTACAAGATCAGTGGTTCCGACCAACAATATTCTCCTTTGGCGCAGGCCGTGGATGCTGCTGGGGCTGAGGTTTTTGTGGGCCACCAATCCGAGCACGTGCGCGGCGCTAATTTGGTTATTCGCTCGTCGGCAGTGTCGGATGATAACGTCGAAGTGCAGGCCGCCCGCGCAGCAGGTATCCCCGTACTCAAACGCGCAGATTTTCTCGGACGCTTGATGGATGATCGGCTGGGTATCGCCGTTGCTGGCTCTCACGGAAAGACCACTACCACCTCTATGTTGGCTTGGACGCTCACAGTACTCGATCAGGACCCCACCTTCATCGTTGGTGGTGTTGTCACGGATTTGGGAACCAATGCCCACGCCGGGGAAGGTGCTGCCTTTGTGATAGAAGCCGATGAGTATGATTATATGTTTTTGGGATTAAAACCCCGGATCGCGGTGGTAACCAACGTGGAATACGACCATCCCGACATGTTTCCCACCCCCGAGGATTTCCGACAGGCTTTCCGGAATTTTGTGAGGATTCTGCCTCCTGGAGGGCTTCTTTTGGCCTGTGGGGACGACCCCGGCGCGGCTGCTTTGTTGCCAGTCGCTCCAAATGGATGCCGCACTTTATGCTACGGTATCGACAACACGAATGACTATTATGCCGACAAATTGCAGCCCAACGACCGAGGCGGCTTCACGTTTGATCTCTATCGCGGCGGCGAAATTTTAGCCCGTCTTGCTTTGCAAACACCCGGTGTGCACAATGTAAAAAACGCTTTGGCCGTATTAGCCATAATTGATCAACTGGATTTGTCGGTAAAAGATGCGGCCCAAGCTCTGGCAGAATTTAGCGGAGTCGGGCGGCGTTTTCAGGTGCTGGGTGAAGCTGAGGATGTCATTGTTGTCGATGATTATGGCCACCACCCTACAGAAATACGGGCCACACTCTCCGCCGCGCGGATGCGTTATCCCGACCGCAGAATTTGGGCGGTCTGGCAGCCGCACACCTACACGCGCACGAAAACATTGTTCGACGATTTCGCCGCATCGTTCGCTGATGCCGATTGCGTTGTAGTGACCGAGGTCTTCCGTTCCCGCGAGCCGCTCGATACAAATTTTTCAGCGATTCAGGTTGTGAACGCCATGCAGCACCCCGACGCTCATTTTGCATCAACATTGACCGATGCCACCGCATTTTTGTTGGAATACTTGCACCCCGGTGATGTGATGATCGTATTTTCCGCCGGAGATGCTACCCAGATCAGCGCTGATGTTTTCGCAGCTTTGTCGGAATCGTAATTATAATCAGCCGAATAACTCCCCTCTCGTGCCAATGCTCTGCGTTGGTGCGGATGCTGGGACGCTCTGCGTCAACGCGGAGCGTTAGGAACAGCTGTTACCACGCTGGAGCATGGTAACAAGAGGGAGGATCGGAAGCGTAATTATCTAAAACAGCATAACCTCACTTGTGCCAATGCTCTGCGTTGGTACACAAGCTGGGACGCTCTGCGTCAACGCGGAGCGTTAGGAACAGCTGTTACCACGCTGGAGCATGGTAACAAGAGGGGGGAGCGGAAGCGTGATTACCTAAAAGCGAAGAATGGAGTCATTCTATGGAAGAAGAGAAACGCACTTACGAAGCTGAAACTGCTGCTGCATTATCACTTCGTTTACGACCTGCTCGAGACAAAAACGACGAACCTGATCAGAAGCCCCAACGCGGCAAAGAATGGGTTGATGATTTTCTCTCAGAAGAATTAATCGCTGGTCTTATCGAACGAATCCGGTCGTTGTAATTTGCGCATTATGGTAATTGGCACTGACTTTTCTGGCAGTGATAAAGGTTTTTGCATAAGGTGACAGTCACCTGAGTTCATCACCGATGTTTATGAAACGAGTTCCAACTGGTCAGCGGATTTATAGCGGATCGCTTTGCGTGCCTGCGGCAAGCGGATGCGCCCGTGAACTGTGGTAGTTATCTGCTGTGATCGGTCTTTTGTTCACTCGCTGTGACCGGTCTCTTATCCACTCGCTGTGACCGGTCTCCTGACCGAGTCACCTCGCGAAGACCGAC
>JAYELX010000427.1:0-2144 GCA_034717875.1 Chloroflexota bacterium
GGAAGATTTTACTCGCTTGTGGGTGGATATGGCTCCCGACGAGCTTAAGATCTACCCCACCCAATTACTCGCCGACACCGAACTCTATAATTATTGGGAGCGCGGGGAATACACCCCGTACACGACCGAGCAGCTTATTACTTTGGTCGCCGATATGAAAACCATGATTCCGCGCTATTGCCGGGTGAACAGGATTATCCGCGATATTCCATCTGACCATGTTATCGAGGGTAACAAGCGCACCAGTTTACGTCAGGATGCCCAACGCGAGTTGAAACGGCGCGGGCAAACGTGTCAATGTATCCGCTGCCGGGAGGTGCGCGGTCAGCGGGTGAAGAGGGATGATTTGCGCTTGGACGATTTGGTCTACCATGCGGGAGGGGGAGAGGAGCATTTCTTATCCTGGGTGACCAGCGATGATAAACTGGCAGGGTTCTTGCGACTTTTTCTGCCGGGAGCGGATTCTTCTGATGCGGGCATGGCAGACCTCGATGGGGCCGCGATTATCCGCGAGGTGCATGTTTACGGGCAATCCCTGCGGGTGGGGCAAGAACGGGATGGAGTCGCCCAACACGCGGGTTTGGGCACGAATCTGCTTGAAAAGGCGGATGATGTCGCTCGTGGGCGCGGTTTTCGCCGCATAGCGGTTATCTCCGCGATTGGCACTCGCCAATATTATTTGGAACGCGGTTTCGAGCGCGGTGATTTGTATTTGGTCAAAGAGCTATGAAAAAAATGACTGAACGTCTTCGAAATTGGTTGTTCGAGCCACATCCCGATATTACGGGGATCGTTGCACGGCGACGAGCGCGGCTGCTTCCGACACTGATTTTATCCATTGGCATCATATTCGCTCTTCGGTGGTTGATTGACCCCAATTTTAGGGCGATTGGTTTCGCACCCTACGGCATGATTGTTTTTGTGCTTGCTTATGCCCTAAGCCGCAGCCGGTATTACACATTAGCAAGTTTGATGACCGTATTTTTATTTTCCGCATTTCCTATCGGTATTGTTTTGTTTCAAGATAAGCTGCTCGATTTTAATAATGTATCAACATGCTTTTCAATAGGGATGATTTTGGCAAGCATTTTTTACTCTCGCAAGGGAGCTTTTTATTTGATGGGGTTTTATACGGGGGTTACAATATTGTTTATAGTTATGCTTCCTGAATTTACTTTTGTCGATACCCTTTTTGATACCATTCCTTTGTTTGTCTTAAGTGGCTTATTGATTATCGGTATGGGCCACCGAGACGAAATCGAAAAAGACCGCCAAGCCCAGTTGAGCGATATAGCAAATCATCTTCGAGAGGAGGTAGAAAAACAAACCCAAACAGATGTGGCTTTACGCAAGAACCGGCTTCGGTATAGAGCCCTTTTCGAGCACACTCATGGTGCTGCTTTTATTCTCAATCTGGAGGGGGAGCATGTCATGGTCAACCAACAGGCTGCCGATATGCTTGGTTATCTGCCCGAGGAAATGATCGGGATGAAGGTTGAAGATGTCGTGGCCCCATACGAATATCCCGATAGTCAAGATGTGATCGCCGGTCTCTTGGCAGGGAAAGATTTTCCTGTCTACGAACGAGTTTTTCGCCACAAAGACGGATCCGATATTCCCGTCTCCATTGATGTAGCCCTGGTGCGAGACGAAGATGGGCAGCCGCTGCATATTCAAAGCCTTGTTCGAGACATCTCGAACAGCAAACGCACCGAGCGGCTACTAAAAGCAATTAATGCATCCGCTTTGGCAATGCAGGAAGCGCGTACGCCCAAGCATATTTATGCGCTTGTAGGGGAGGCTTTAAAAGAACTAGATATCCAAACCATGGTGTTTTTAGTAGATGAAAGCCAACGAGGCTTATTTGCCACTTATGTAAGTTATAAGAATGCATTAATAGCCAAAGTGGAAAGTCTCTTGGGAACCGGTATCGAAGAAATTTCTATACTGGTTGATTCAAGCTCACTTCTACAACAGGTTATAGTAGAACACAAAGTAATCTACTTAGAAGAATTAAGTCGATATATAAAAGATATTTCCCCGAAGTATCCAGGAGATTTTTTCGCCCAAGCAATAGACTTATTCGACATTTCTACGGTTATTCTAGCGCCCATTATTGTAAACGAGGAGATACTTGGTTTACT
>JAYELX010000428.1:0-10914 GCA_034717875.1 Chloroflexota bacterium
AGATATGGCTCTATCTAGCACACCATCCGGCAAGTTCTCTCCAAACCAGACCACATCGGGACGCAAAAGACCGTCACAATGCGGGCATTGAGGTGGGGGTGTCTCGGTTTCTGCCCAGCTTTCTACCTGCGAATCACATTGGAAGCATTTCGTGCGGTTGATGTTGCCATGCAGCTCGATCACGCTCTGGCTCCCAGCCTGTTGATGCAGCCCGTCCACGTTTTGGGTGATCAAGGTGAAATCTACGTGGCGAGAGCGAAGCTCAGATTCGATTCTTGCCAGAGCTTCGTGACCGGGATTAGGCTCAACCGCGGCGATCAATTCGCGCCGCCATTGATACCAGTTCCACACTTGTTCTGGGTTGGAGCGGAAGGCTTGCGGAGTTGCGAGTTCTTCCGGTCGATACTTGGCCCACAAGCCGGTTTGCGCTTCCCGAAACGTGGGCACCCCGCTCTCAGCAGAGACACCCGCCCCGGTCAGAACGGCAATGTGTTTGGCCGTTGGGAGGGCTTCGAGCAAAGCTAATGGAAATTTGTCGTTCACGTTTATTCCTTTTTCCCCAAATTTCAAATCGATTCGAGGTTCTCGCATTCAATTTAAAGCTTCATCAGTTGCTCCTAAAAATTACGGCGATTCTTTCGGGGAAGGGGAATCCCCTTCCCCAAACCCCATCCCCTTAGGGGACAAAGACTCAGAGTTTCAGAATTCAGATGGTCAGATATCAGAAGTAGCCCCTTCGGGGCAATGGGGACACCACCACCCGAAACCCGCCGTTGAAGCCCCCGCCGCCCGGGTAGTCGAGGTCGCGGGAAGCGCAGCGCACGAGCCCGTAAGCAAGGTCGAAGGAGCCGCCGCGCAGCACGCGCAGGATATTATCTCCGGCTTTGAAGTTTTCGCGGCCATCCGTAGGATCGTAAGGATACTTAAAATCAGGTTCGCTCCAACTCTCTCCCCATAGACTGCGCGTCCACTCCCAAACATTGCCACTCAAATCCAACACCCCATAGGGGCTGGCTCCGTGTGGAAAACAGCCCACCGTACTGGTCGTTCCAATTCCGGTGTCATCGTAATTGGCCCGATTGGGATCAGGTTCATTGCCCCAGGGGTAGACCCTCACCCCTAACCCCTTCGCGAAGCATACCCTTTGGGGTACTCCCTCAGGGAGAGGGGAACCACCGCGAGCGGCTTTTTCCCATTCGGCTTCGCTGGGCAAAGTTATATGGAACTTCCCCTCGGCCAGGCCCTGCCAAAACGCTTTCTCATCATCGCTTAAACTAGCTTTCGCTAAACACTGAGCACTAACGGCTGACAGCTCTTCTTGCAGCCATTGAGTGTAAGCCAAAGCGTTGTACCAGGTTACATAGCGAACCGGGCGATTGGGCGGGTCTTGCAGCGCACTATCATTAAAATCATTATATCCTCTGGTTTTGATAAATGTACGAAACTGGGCCACCGTGACCGGGTAGCGGGCCATGTAGTAATCGGGCAGAGTGACTTCATGTTGGGGCTGTTCACGATCCATAGCATCTGAGTCTTTTTTAGGATCACTTCCCATCAGAAAGGTTCCAGCAGGGATATGCACGAAACCCAGCATGGGGTCATCGGGCAAGTGCCAGTGTTCGGGGTCGAAGCGAGGATCGCCCAGGCGGGCCAAGGTATCACCAGCGGCGGCGCGCTCCGCAGGAGAATTCTCTAAGCCAGGCGTCTCGATCGCTTCCGCTAGCAACATGGCTTGCCCATGTCGTAATTCGGGGTCAGGACGTTCAATCTCCAATACCGCTGCTGCGGCCAATTCCCGCCCAGCCAAACAATCTTTTCCTTCCAAATTCGAAAGCCAATCCAGATATTTCGCGGCGAAAGGGGCCCAATCAGTCTTGGCAAATCCATAAGTGAGCAAGAAGATTTCTCGCCACCATGAATCTTGTACATGTCCCTGTAACTCTTGATACGAATCTTCCCGTTGCTTGGCCAACAACCGCGCTGCCAGAAATTCTTGAAAAGTGAGATGTAAAAACTGAAAAAGTTCTGCCTGTTCTTCCAGTAATCCTCCCCGGCTTCGTACTACCCTAACATAAGTATTTAATTCTTCTTCCGTTAGGTACTCTCCCATAATTTCGCGCACCTTTACTTCAGGAATAAACGCTCCCGCTAAGCCTCCCTGGTGCATGGCTAAAGCCAGATGCGAGAGCCATTCGCGCTGTGCCTTCCAGGGGCCGCCCCAATTAACTAATGTTTTCCGAGTGGGATCATCAGATATATATTGGGACTGTAAAATCACTTTGACAGCGGCTTCATAAAGGGTGGCTCGCTCACGAGGTAATTCAGCTTCGCCCCATTTTACGCTCACTACCATGGTGGTCATCAGCGGCGTACTTATCAACGCAGGCAGGCCCTTTTCTCTATAACGGGTATTGATTTCAGTAATAGCTTCAACGATTTCTTGGGTCTGGCGTTTTACATCTTCAGGATACAATTGCCGACACCATTTTTCTGTCAATGTTTCAATGTCTTCATCATCTAGCGGTTGAACATCAAGGCGTACAAAATTATCACCAAAAACTGCGTTTTCCCGGTATCCAGCTTCACGCGCTGTAACCACCAATATGTTCTCAGGATAGAACTCGCCTGCCAAACGCTCTACCTCTTCTCTCACCTGACCGCGTTCGTCACGACTGACGACCTCATCCAAGCCATCCAGCATCAACAAACAACCACCACCTCGCAACAAGCGATCAAAAAACGCTGCTGGAATCTTGAGAGCAGGGTTACGTTTGCGAAAATACCAGGGAATGTATCCGGCTAAAGTATCCATTTCTGGCGTATGCAACAAATCTCGAGGGGATTTGTGGCATAAAGCCTTATATTCTCGATAGTAGCGCAAGGGAATAACAACAGGAATCAATTGTTCATGTTGGGGTGGTAATTCAAATGGCAAATCTTCGCTGCCGAGAATTGTCTCTGTTAAGCTCGCGGCCAAGTAAGCAACCAGGGTGCTCTTGCCACTTCCTGCACCACCAATAATAGCCTGACGATCATGTACGGTAAGCAACTGCCCTAACGAGATACTCTCCCCCTCGATTTTTTGTTCTCGAGCCAGCTTCAAATACGCCTTATGCTCGGCCATTGGATCGCCTTGAAATTTCCTCGCGAACTGCTCAATCTCAGCACGCTTAGGTGGAGAAAAACGGCGCAATTTAAGCGGCACAAATACATCTGAAAGCTGTTTGACCGGTGTTCCGCCTGTGGTGGGTACATTTTCCAGGCCATACAGACGTGCTTTGTTATAAGCCTTGCGCACCCAAATCAAATACCGATTAAGTACCCTTTCAAACTCTTCTCGTGATAAAGGCGTATCGCGAGGAGTTTTCTGAAATATCTGGTAGAAATAGTTAATTGTGCCTGTGTTGATGGTGCTCTTATTTAGATCCCCTTTCACCCCAACACCTTGCTGTCCAATGGCAGTACTGCCACCTTGCGCAACCGCGCCAGAGCCTTCCAGCTGGGCAAGCAATATTTGTTTCTGTTGCCGCAAAGCGTCCAACGATGATTTTAGTTGTTGGGCTGGTAATGTGCCACGCAAGCTTTCTTGTGCGGTGATGGCGTGCTCAATTTTTTCAAGTTTGTGTGAAAGTTCCTTTTCCTGGCTCATAGCACCTTCCGTTGTCTAATCCCAACCACCGATAAGAAAATTGGTCCCGATTTGCGCAGGCGGCCCTCGTTATGCTGACAGTTCCTGCCACGCGCCCATCCACTGCCCGTTTATGCTCCTGCAATGATTGTAGAGAATAAAGACAATAGAGTCAAGAAATATTGACATAACGCCTACAGAATGAACAATTTAATTTAGCTTTATCAAAACCCCAGGGCTGTTCAATTCTAAAAAACAAAGCCGAAAATAGCTCTTTTTTGGACAGGATTGACAAGATTTTCAGGATTTTTGCTTGCTTTTCCTGTAAATCCTGTCATTTTCTCTTGCTCTGCTTTGGGATAATTTATATTCTGGAACTACCTTAGAGTTATTCAAATCCAATCATCATCGCGTAAATAACATCGTACAAATAGTATTGTACGACGGCTTTCCCCCAAAACCCGTCGCGTAAGTGATATTTTCAGGGGGATAAGGCTTAAAATTGATAATAATTCAGTCCCCTTCCCTCACCCTAACCCTCGCTCTGCGTGCCCGTTGGGCATCCCAAGGGGAGAGGGGATAACTTCCTCTCCCTTCGGGGGAGGATTGAGGTGGGGGAATGAACGGTTACTAAGATTGGCGTCGCATAATTGTATTTTTGTCACTTTTACACTACACTTTACCGTAGTGATGCAAGAATAATGAAATTATTGCTCATCAAAGCACATCTGTAGGGTAGATTTCCATATCTGCCGTCATATTTGGCGGGTATCGAAACCCGCCCTACGATGACCTTGCTTCCGCTGCTCACTCAGGGTCTTCGCTCTTCTTTAATACGCATAAATATTACCTCCGCTGATAAGTAAATGCGCCCGGTAGGATGAGTTTTGACCACGCTTGAAAATGTGTGCTACAATCTCATTAACCCTCGACGTTAACATGTTCAACAGGAGTATGCTTGGATATTCGCTTCCAATCAAGAAAGCTTCAAAAAATATGCGCTGATTTCAGGCATTTGCAAAAAGAGTATGGCCAACGCCAAGCAAAACTCATCCGCCGCCGTTTGACGAATTGAGAGCGGCCGATGTATTGGCCGATATCGGGCATTTACCGCCAGCACGCTGTCATGAGTTAGGCGGTGACCGGAAAGACCAGTTGGCCGTTGATCTGAAACACCTTTATCGCTTAATTTTCGAACCATTCCATGATCCTGTTCCCAGAAAACAAGATCACGGTTTGGATTGGACAAGGGTGACTGTTATTTTAGTAATTGAAGTGGAGGACTATCATGGCTAATAACACCCAAAATCAATATATGCCCGATTACGTTTCTCCCCCAGGCGAGACGCTGTTCGAAACGCTGGAGGTAATTGGTATGACTCAGGCTGATCTCGCCGAGCGAACTGGACGCCCCCGAAAAACAATCAACAAAATTGTACGCGGAAAAACTTCTATTACCCCGGAAACCGCCCTGCAATTAGAGCGGGTTTTAGGCGTACCGGCTAGTTTCTGGAATAACCGCGAGCGTCACTACCAAGAGAGCCTGGCCCGCGCCCAAGAGAGGCAAGAACTTCAACATCAAGCAGACTGGTTAGACATAATCCCAGTCAAGGAAATGATCGCTTTGGGATGGGTTCAGGCTTTTGAAGACAAAGTTGATCAACTTGTTGAAGTGATTGAGTTCTTTGGCGTCACCTCGCCAACCCAATGGGAAAGCCTATGGCTGGGGGATGCTGTGGCCTTTCGACAATCTCCCGCCTTTGAGAGCGATCCTGGCGCAGTTTCAGCCTGGCTGCGTAAGGGAGAGTTGGATGCCCTGGAAATTGATTGCCAGCCCTACAACGAAGAGGGTTTTCGGGAAGCATTATGGGCCATTCGTGAATTTACAACAGAATCTCCTGAAGTGTTTGTGCCGCAAATGCAGACCTTATGTGCCCAATCTGGCGTAGCCGCTGTCTTTGTGCCAGAATTGCCAAAGACGCACACAAGCGGAGCAACCCGTTGGCTATCGCCCCGTAAAGCCCTTATTCAATTAAGCCTGCGTTACAAAGCAGATGACCGATTGTGGTTCACATTTTTCCACGAAGCTGGGCATATTTTGCTGCACGGTAAACGCGATGTCTTTTTGGAAGATGGGGATGAGAAAAACGAGAAAGAACATCAGGCAGATCGCTTCGCAGCCGACTTTCTGATTCCCCCACAAGAGTTTGTCCGATTTGAACCCGCGGCCAGACATTATTCCAAAACTGATGTGACCCGATTTGCAAAGCGTATTGGGATTGCCCCAGGTATCGTGGTCGGTCGGCTTCAACGAGAAAAACGGATTCCCTTTAGCCACATGAACGGTTTGAAACAACGCCTGATTTGGGTAGATAAAGGAAGGGAATTATAGTTTATGACTCTTTCACCCTCTCACGCCTTATCATCCTCTATTCCCCAATCGCTGGCGCCTTTCTTCCAGGAATACGATTTATCACGCCTTGATGTGCAGCGTTCCGCTGCTACTATCATTGAGCGAGTTTTGCAATTCGGCAACCGCACTGAGATATCTTGGCTTTTTCAAGTATATTCGCGCGCTCAAGTGGCTGCCTGGGTGCGCCAATGGGGTCATCAGGCCTTGCCAGAACCACACCTGACTTTTTGGAGGCTAGTGCTCGATTTGACGGAGAAGCAAGCATGAACGCTAAATCCCAAAACCACGTTTTCTGGGAGACCATTTCTGCGCAAATGCGCCAGGTGATGAATACTTTTGCTCAAACTGAAATCGGCACCCATTTTTATTTAGCTGGAGGAACTGCGCTAGCACTCCAACTTGGTCACCGGCGCTCATTTGATTTGGACTTTTTCTCACCGACCAAAGATATTCCATCCATTCGCCAACCCCTGAGAGATGCGCTCGAACCCTTTGAGCCTACCCTCACAGACGCCTCATGGGGTAACTTGGTTTTCTTAGTAAATGGTGTCCAAGTTGGCTTTTATGGCTATGGGTATCCCATGGCAGCCCCTTATAAGATTGTCGAAAACGTTCGTTTAGCCAGCGTGGCCGATATTGGCTTAATGAAATTGGATGCGCTTTTAGCACGCGCCAGCCGTAAAGATTTTCATGACCTGTATGCCATTAGCCATACAATACTTTCACAACCAATGTCTTTGCGAGAATTACTTGACTTAGCTCCTCAGAAATACCCTGATATTCGCGATTTCGAAACCCAGGTTGCTAAACGCCTGGTCTTCTTCAATCGCGCCGAAGCAGAAGAACCACTTCCCTTACTTGAAGAAGTTTCTTGGGAAACAGTAAAAACCTTTTTTCGCCAGCAGGCGATAGCACTAAGCCAAGATTGGATAAGATCTGAGAATGGAGAAAACAATGATTGAAATTACCCCAGCCCATATAAATCGTTTGATTGAACTTGAGGTAGCCGTTCAATACGATGAACCCCCGTCCAAGTTTGCCGATATGCCACCGATCAGCATTATTTCGAAGTGGATGTTGTGAATTTTGCGAACCGCATCGGCATTTCCCCTGGTATTGTGGTTGTACGCCTACAGAAAGAAGAATTTATCCCCTTCAGCTACCTGAACGATATGAAACGCCGCCTGACTTGGGCGGATACAGGAGAAGCAAGTTGAACGTCCTTAATCTTTTCGAGTTTCGTGTTTTTCGACTGAAGAACATATAAGGAATGAAAACGATGGTATCGGACATCCGCCCACAAAATGATGATTCGCCCTCGTTGTTGCCACTTCACCGATGGAGGCGCGTCTTGCCTGGATGGCCTCGGGGGCTGATCGCGAGCCAACCGGCGGTTTTATTTTTAATCATCATGTTTTTTCTCCTTGTTTCTAACTTATAGGTTGGCCTGGAGGATGGTTTGCTCAAGGGGTTAAGACCAAAAATAAGCATCGCATTAAATAATAGTTTATACTTATAAGCAGCATTTTCCGCTTTGTATCTAGAAGCAGACTTTGGAAGTCGCGTGAAAACGCGTTTATTGGCGAAATAGGCCACTGGAGACCAGCAATTTCCGTTTTGAAACTAAAACCAGACTTCGGAAGTCTTCGGATGCCTTTTTGTTAGCTAAATATGTCGTTCGAGACTTCCGAAGTCTTGCCTCTTCTTCATAATAACGGGAATTGCTGACTGGAAACTTCCAAAGTCTTGACCTTTTCTTATATCGGGAATTACTGTACTTTAAGTACATTTTTACCAAAAAATTCTTCCATCATTTCATAATCAATTCTAAGCGTGAACGATAAAAGGTGTCTTATGAAACGGCAAAATCTCGTCTTGGTCTTCTTAGTTTTGGTGGGCGCGATACTAGCATGTCAACAACTTAATCCATCGACACCAACGCCCTATCCAACTCAAACACCCTACCCAACATACACACCTCAGGCAGAGTTGCAGGCGCAAGCCCAGGCGTTTCCGTTCGCCCTGACCTTGAAGACCTATCCCGAAACTGATGCAGGTTTAATCGATGCCTGTGAGGGTGCGCAAGGTGAGTGCGTCAGCCACACATTTAATTTCACTTTCGAAGAGTAAACTGATTCCACAAGGAGAATAACAATGACTAACTATCGAAAATTTATCTATTATCTGCTTCCTATGCTTGGGCTTAGTTTGATTCTAGCTGCTTGCTACCCATCCAAACCAGCAGGATCGGATGCGCTTTCCGCAGCCAACCAAGACTCTACTGCGACAGCAACAGCAACAGCAACGGCTTTGGAGCCAGAAAATCCAACCCCCTCGCCAACTGAAGTTGCTACGGCCACAACAACGGCCAGCCCCACGGCGTCGCCAACGGCCACATCAACGCCCAGCCCCACCCCCACGCAGGCCAATGCGCTCATCGGCCCAAATCTGGATGATTTTCCCCCAGGATACAATCCACTAACAGGGTTGCCGGTTGCGGACCCGGTTAATCTAAATTTGCCTGCTGTGCTGATCTCGATCACCAACTTCCCGCCTTCATCCCGGCCCCAAGCTGGGACATCCTTTGCCCCTTACATTTTCGAGTTATTCATCAGCGAGGGCATGACCCGCTTCTTAACGCTCTTCTATGGCGATTATCCCGAACCGGAGATGCCTGTAAGCGGGGATTGCGCTATCCGCACAGAGCCTTTTATGCAAACAGAAGACACGGTCATCTTGGGCAACTACGTCTGGTTGGATGGCAACGGTAATGGCGTTCAAGATTTTGATGAAGCGCCTGTCTCAGGTGTGTGTGTCAATCTTTACGATGCCAGTACGGATGAGGTCGTCGCCAGCACCAGCACGGACTCGAATGGGTATTATGGCTTCAACGTGGAACCAGAGCGGTCTTATTATCTCAAATTCCCCCAGCCAACGGGTAAGACGTTCACGACCAAAGATATTGGCGCTGATGACTATGCCGACAGCGACGTTGATCCAGCCACAGGCACGACGCCGTCTATCGCGCTGGACAAGCATGATTTCAGTTGGGACGTCGGCCTGATCGGGGGACAGGAAGGGGACGATGGGGGTGACGGCAACGGCGGCGGTGGTAATGACGATGGTGATGGTGAAGAAGGCGGCAATGGCGAAGAGCAGGGTGGCCAAGAAGAGCAAGAAGGCGAAGATGGAGGTGCCCAGAAAGAGACTGAGCAACAAGAGTCTCAAGAAACAATCACCAGCCAAGACTGGATCGAAAATCCTGGTCAATGGCTGGGTAACTGGATTAGCGATATTGTCATCGGGCCGGTGCGTTCCGGTCGCTTGCCCTACAGATGGATCCGTGATTGGTATTACCAGGCTTGCTTGATCTATGCGGGCAAGTCTTACGATGTCGATATTCCCGGCTGCGCTTCTGTTTTCGGGGATGACAAGTCTGACATTAACAGCGCCTTCATTTCTGTGACGCGTCTGAAAGAAATTGCTGAGCAAAGCAAGACCGTCGATACTGAGATCAATTACTCTGGGAATTATTACTTGAACACGTTCACATCCAACGGTATATACACTGGCAGCAATGAGGATGTGGGGGGATTATTCCCATCCTCTGGTTCGCTGCCAGATGGGACTCCGTTCCCCAATGTGCTGGGCGACGATGCCCAGGAAGTGCTCATGTTCTACAATTATTACAACCAGGCTTTGTGGAGATTTGATCCTCTTTCGGGTGGCTACCTGCGCTACACAGATTTAGCCGACGGCACTGCTGAATTCTACCCAGCTACCGATCGACTCAACGGGCGTCAACTCATCTTCCACAATGTGATTATCTTGTTCGCCGATCACAACGCCATTCAGCCCACTATCATCGACGTTGATCTGGCCTATACGGAAGGGCGCGCCATTCTGTTCCGAGATGGCAGAGCCTACAATATTGTCTGGAAGACTTATGGTGGTGATTACGAAAAGGAAACCGGCCTGCAACGGCCAATCAAGTTCGTCGATACCGAGGGGAATGCTATCCCCCTCCACCCTGGTCAAACCTGGGTGCACATTGTTACCAACACCACCAGCGCTTGGGAAGAATCCCCGGGCAAGTGGAAAGTGCGCTTTTACGCGCCACCAGGAACCAAATAATCCCGACCAGTAAATATGAACTCGGACGGAGGCTGTCATGCGTTCGTCCGAGTTTTTTCTTTAAGTAGGCTGGTAATGGTATACAGAAGGTGATAAAGATTTTTGGTAACTGCTCAAAGTGTTGGTGGTGTTGTCTAGCCCGCTTGAGCGGGCGGTCCGGGTTTCGCGTGCTCGTTCAAGATATTAGCACGAACATCCAGTGGCACGCAAAATTCTAGCCCGAACGGGCTTCGTAGATT
This sequence comes from Chloroflexota bacterium, assembly GCA_034717875.1. GTDB lineage: Bacteria > Chloroflexota > Anaerolineae > Anaerolineales > UBA11858 > JAYELX01. The sequence continues at coordinate 10,415 of JAYELX010000428.1, forward strand.
TAGCACGGTGCGTTAACGCCCGTGCGGGAGTGATTAACCGCAAATTATTGATTTATGAAACACTTGTTGATTCTGCCACGCCCGCACGGCGATTGCTCGCTTTGCGCGCCTTTGGCGTGCATCCCCGTTGGGGAAATCGACCGTGCTAATATTGCAAAGTCCATTCGGACTAAGGTGGTGGTTAGATGGTAAGTGATGACTAAAGGTGATAGTCACTTGCAAAGGCGTTTTGTTAAGAAAACACGCTGGTTAAGCGATCCAATTTGGGGCGTAGAGCTAATTTATAAGTGACTGTCACCTTATGTAAAAACCTTCATCACTTACCTTTTTACCACTACCCGGACTAAACGATAAACTAGCTGTTTTTTGCAAACCAACAAGCTTTTGAGCAATTACAAATATTCTTAGGCTGGACGCCCAGACAGGCGAAATTTTGGATGACAATTCATATATCTACCCCACTATCAAATACCGCCGCGTTATCCGGACTCGCCTTGGCT
>JAYELX010000429.1:0-2135 GCA_034717875.1 Chloroflexota bacterium
GCCCGTCAGCAATTTTTGGAAGAGCAGGGATTGAAAGTGTTGCGTTTCACTAACGAACAGGTTATGAGTGAGCTTGAGTCGGTACTGGAATCTATTGTATCGAGTTTGCCCCATCCATCACCCCACCTCCTACCCCCCTCCCCGCAAGCAGGGAGGGGGGACTTGCGCGCTCCAACCGCGGCTGCGACCACCCCCTCCCCGAAGTCGGGGAGGGGGCCGGGGGGTGGGGTTCAGCTGGGGGGTGGTGTTCATCCTTGGCAAACTTCCCCCGACCTCTGGAAAAAACTCAAACCCCTCGCTCGTGAGAAACGCAAATATCCCACCGATGCAGAAGAGCAACTCTGGCAGCATGTGCGCAAGAAACAACTCCAGGACTACAAGTTCCGCCGCCAGCATACGATTGACCGTTTCATTGTCGATTTTTACTGCCGTGATGCAAATTTGATTGTTGAAGTCGATGGCCCCATCCACCAATATACGACGGAAGAAGATGCCGCCCGTCAGCAATTTTTGGAAGAGCAGGGATTGAAAGTGTTGCGTTTCACTAACGAACAGGTTATGAGTGAGCTTGAGTCGGTACTGGAATCTATTGTATCGAGTTTGCCCCATCCATCACCCCACCCCCTAACCCCCTCCCCGCAAGCAGGGAGGGGGGACTTGCGCGCTCCAACCACGATTGCAGACTCCTCTTCCCCGCAAGCAGGGAGGGGAGACTCACACATTCCAACCACGATTGCTGACTCCCCCTCCCCGAAGTCGGGGAGGGGGCCGGGGGGTGGGGTTCATAGGAGGAAGCCTGGAAGTAGAATCTACTATGCCGACCTATGGGGCCGCCGCGCCAACAAACACGCAGCCCTCAACGCCAACGACGTCAGCACCACCGACTGGGAAGAACTAACCCCCAAGGCTCCACACTACTTCTTCGTGCCCAAAGATTTCGATTTGCACGATGAATACAAACGCGGCTGGAGCGTGACCGATATTTTTCCTGTACATTCCAGCGGTATCAAAACACACCGTGATGATTTTGTGATTGGCTTTGATGAAGATGCTTTACGAGAAAGAATCGAGATGTTTCGCGACGACAAATATTCTGACGAAACGATTCAAGAGCGATTTGAATTAAACGACACTCGCGATTGGAATTTATCCGAGGCGCGGAATAGTCTTCAAAAACAAGATGATTGGGACAAACATTTCAATCAATGTCTCTATCGTCCTTTTGACATTCGACCAATTTATTATTCTGACGATGTTGTCGAATTACCTCGTTTTAATGTGATGCGCCATATGCTTCAGGATAATTTGTTACTTTTGGCAATGCGACAAGTTGTAGGGGCGCAATACACACATTTTAGCGTTAGCAAACAACTGGTAGATGATAGAATATTTTTTAGTAATCGGGGCACATCCGTAGTTTTCCCCCTCTACCTCTACAACAACACAAAAAAGAAAGAAACTCACAGCAGCGGGGGTAGTGTCTTCACTTTGAGTTTGTTCGAAGAACAGGAACCGTACGAAACCCGCCGTCCTAATATTTCACGAAAGTTCCTTGCCTATGCAAAAGGGAAACTGGAACTGGCATTCATCCCCGATGGCCGCGGCGATTTGACCCCACCCCCTAACCCCCTCCCCGCAAGCAGGGAGGGGGGACTTGCGCGCTCCAACCGCGACTGCGACCACCCCCTCCCCGAAGTCGGAGAGGGGGCAGGGGGGAGGGGCACCTTCGGCCCCGAAGACATCTTCAACTACGCCTACGCCGTCTTCCACTCACCCACCTACCGCCAACGCTACGCCGAATTCCTCAAAATCGACTTCCCGCGCCTGCCCCTGACCAGCAATTTAGATTTGTTTCGCGCCCTGGCCGAAAAGGGCCGCCAACTCGTCTCCCTGCACTTGATGGAATCCAAGTCCCTGCGTGAAACCGGAGTCAATTACCACATCTCCGGCCCCGACATGGTCATCAGCCGCCATCCACGCTATCATGCTCCCGGTGAAAAAGACCCAGTCAGCGGCGATGTGCTGGAGCGAGGGCGTGTTTACATCAACAAAGAACAATATTTCGAAGGCATCACACCCGAAGTGTGGGAATTCCAAATCGGCGGCTATCAGGTGCTGCACAAATGGCTCAAAGA
>JAYELX010000430.1:0-10901 GCA_034717875.1 Chloroflexota bacterium
TACCTGCTCACTTTTTCCTTCTGGACTCGCTAACCTTTAATAATCTGCCAACTTGCCAACTTGCCCACTTGCCCACTTGCCCACTTGCCCACTTGCCCACTTGCCACTTGTAACTTGGAACTTACCCCTATGCCTGAATTCCTAAATCTACTTCCCCCTAAAGATGCACTAAAAAAAATGCTCGACAACCTCCCTGTGAAGCCTGCTCCCGAAAAAATCGCCAGCAAGCACGCGCTGGCACGGGTAACGACTTCCCCGGTACTGTCGCCGCACCCCTTACCCGAATTTCCCCGTACCACCGTAGATGGCTACGCCGTCCGCTCTGCCGACACCCACGGAGCCAGTGAAAGCCTCCCAACCTATTTAAAATTGGTTGGTGAAATCCCGATGGGTGCAGCACCCCAGTTGAGCCTTGATTCCGGTCAATGCGCCCTGATTCACACCGGTGGGATGCTTCCCGAAGGGGCTGATGCTGCCGTGATGTTGGAATATACCCAACAAGCGCGCCCTGGCGAAATCGAAATCATGCACGCTGTTGCCGTCAGTGAAAATGTCATCGAAATTGGCGAAGACGTTCAACAAAACGCCGAAGTCATTCCCGCGGGGGTGCAGTTGCGTCCGGCTGAAATTGGTGGATTGATGGCCTTGGGAATCACCAGCCTCGATGTGGCCCGAAAACCTCGGGTGGGGATACTTTCCAGTGGAGACGAAGTCATACCTCCTGAGCAGCGGCCAGCCCCAGGCCAGGTTCGAGATGTCAATTCCTACACATTAAGCGCTGCGGTCGAAAAAGCGGGCGGCGAAGCGGTGCTTTACGGCATTGTCTCCGACACTCGCACCGCCATGCTCGCGGCCACATCCAGAGCTCAGCAAGAATGCGATATTGTGGTAGTTACCGCCGGCTCGTCTGCCAGCGCCCGCGACCTGACCTCCGAGATTTTGGATCAATTGGGGCAGCCGGGTGTATTGGTTCACGGCGTCAACACTCGCCCAGGCAAGCCGACCATCTTGGCCGTTTGTGACGGCACAGCCATGATTGGGCTGCCGGGCAATCCTGTCAGTGCTTTGGTCAACATCCGCTTGTTTGTTGTCCCCGTGATTCGCGCCTTGCTTGGTGAAACGACAACTCGCCCCCAAGCCACCATCCCGGCCCGCTTGACCGTCAACCTGGCCTCTCGAGCCGGGCGTGAAGATTGGGTGCCGGTAGTGTTGACCCCCACATCCCAGGGTTATCAGGCCGAGCCGATTTTTGGCAAAAGCAACTTGATTTTCACCCTCTCTCGCGCCGATGGCTTGCTGCGGATTCCCCCAGATGCCACCGGCCTATCCGCCGGTGAAACTGTGGACGTATTTTTAACATAAATGACCGCCGATGATGTATAAAAAGCTGAGTATATGTTTGAATCTTTTTCTATGGATGATTTTAGCGTTGGTGTTAGCTGCATGCGTTGAAAATGATTCTCCCCCTAATGTGGTAGCGACTCAAACGCCCCCGCTGTGGATTCCGTCTCATGAAACAGAAACACCTATCCCCACAGCGACCGAGTCTCCGTCTCCCACTCCCACCCTGACGCTTACGCACCCCCCAACCGCAACACAGACTCCTTCCCCTACGATGACGTCCACATGGGCATTCAATCCCAAAGGGGAAGTAATCGCTCCAATTTTGCTATATCATCATATCGATAATGAAAAACATAATAACCGCTACTATGTCTCTGAGAAGAATTTTCGCCAGCAGATGTTAAGCCTGCGGAAATGGGGCTATACATCTATCACGATTTCTCAGTTTATAAGCGTATTGGTTGAGGGGGGAGAGCTGCCCCCACGCCCCGTGGTGATCACCTTCGACGATGGAGACTTGAGTGTTTATGAGAACGCTTTTTCCATCATGCAAGAAATGGGCTTCGTTGGTGTAGCCTATATAGTCTCTACCCGCTTGGAGTCGGATGGTTTTGTGAACGTGGAGCAGTTGGACGAAATGCTTGCTGCTGGATGGGAGCTGGGCAGTCATAGCGTCTCCCACCCCGACCTGACCGCTGACCATGAAATAGTGCGCGATGAATTATTAACTTCCCGATTAGATTTGAACGCCGCCCTGGGGGTTGAGGTGACCAGCTTTGCATACCCATTTGGCAAGTCGGATACTTATGTTGCCGACAAGACGGAGGAATATGGTTATAGCTGTGCTGTTGGGTTGGGTAAGGGGTGGAAGCACACCTGGGGGATGATGTATCATCTCAAGCGCATCGAAATTCACGGTGATGATTCATTGGACGAATTCGCCGCGCGCCTGCCGTGGAATACGCCCCCGCAATAAAACCCACATCAGCGTTTTGTTACTTGTTTGTGTAAGTCCTATCTAAAACATTGTGGCATTGATCTCGTCGAGAGATTCAGGGCTTGGGCGCAATTTCTCGACCGGCATGCGGTTGAGGGGTGATTTGGGTAGAAAATCGATGTCGAAAATAGTTTTTTGTTCAGGATTAATGTAGATTAACCCCGTGACCAACTCTTGTTTGCGGTTAGCTTTTTCCAGCAGTTGAAGTGCGGCAGCGCGATCTGTGGGTTTGTAATCGTGAGCTAATTTATTGAGTATGATTTGGGTTCCATCATGCAAGGTAATTTTCGCAGTCTCGCCCTTTTTATATTTCACTTCGATGGATTTTGCTGGGGGAACAAAAGAAAGCTCGTGTAATGCAACCTCATGCGACTTACCCCAGGCGTAGGAATGGTGAGAATCGTCGCTATTGTTGAAGGTTACACAAGGGCTGATGACATCTATCACTGCTGTACCGTGATGGTTTAATGCAGCTTTGAACAAGGCTTTTAGTTGTTTGGGGTCTCCCGAAAACGAACGGGCTACAAACGATGCTCGTCCAACAAGAGCTTCCCAGACAATGTCTATTGGCATATACAAGTTTTGCCCCTGCCGTTTGAGTGTTAGCCCCTCTTCAGCCGTAGCGGACATTTGCCCTTTGGTGAGGCCATAGACGCCATTATTGGCAACAATATAAACCAGCGGCAGGTTGCGGCGCATAACGTGCTTGAATTGTCCCATACCGATGCTGGCGGTATCACCATCGCCGCTCACGCCGATACCGATCAAAGACATGTCGGCAAACAGTGCCCCGGTAGCTAATGAAGGCATGCGCCCATGTAAACCATTGAAGCCAAACGAGCGTTCCATGAAGTATGTGGGTGCCTTGCTAGAGCATCCAATACCGCTAAATTTGACAACTTTCTCAGGTGGAATATTCTCCTCGTAACAAGCGGCTATCATCTGGCTAACGATGGCATTATGCCCGCATCCGCGGCAAAGCGTGGATGGTGCGCCGCCGTAATCTTTTTTTGACAAGCCAATCTCGTTTAATTTCATTATTTCATCTCCTCAACCATGATAGTGTTTTTTACCCAATCAGCCGTTAATTGCAAGCCATTGTTATAGGTCAACGAGGTTAACTTTGTAGCCTGATCCGGCATATCGAGCGAAATGATTTGATGCAGCTGTCCATCTCGATTCATCTCGATGACATATACTCGCCTATGATCGTGGGTAAAATCGATCACATCTGTGTTGATGGGCAAAGCGCGCAAGCGTAAATAATCTACTGGTACGCCAGTTGCATCCAAATAATCACAAGCTTCGCGGATAGCTGGGTCTGTGGAGCCAAAGGCGATGATGCCGATTTCGGCACCCTCTCTGGTTATGATTTCCGGTTTTGGGACCATGGTGCGGGCTAATTCGAATTTCTGGTTCAATCGTTCCAGGTTTGCTTCCCAGGTTTCAGGATCTTCGCTGTATTTAGCATATTCGTCGTGACCGGTTCCGCGTGTAAAATAAGCACTCTTTGGATGCTGGTTTCCTGGTACAGTTCTGTAGGGGATGCCGTCTCCATCTTTGTCGAGGTACCGGCCCCATTCCCAGTCAAGGTTATCCAGGTCTTCCTCCCAGAGTATTTTGCCACGCTTGATGGGCGTATCTGGATATTCGAAGGGCTTGGTCATCCATTGATTCATGCCCATATCCAAATCGATGAGCACTAAAATTGGTGTTTGAAGCTGCTCGGCTAAATCGATGGATTTCCATCCAAATTCGAAACATTCGTTGACAGAGCCAGGCAAAAATAGTGCATGCTTGGTGTCGCCCTGTCCCAGGTAGTGTGCCAAGTTAATATCACCCTGGGATGTGCGCGTGGGCAAGCCGGTGCTCGGCCCCATCCGTTGGACATCCCAAATAACGATTGGAATCTCAGCGAAATAAGCCAGACCGGCGTATTCGGTCATCAGGCTAAGCCCAGGCCCGGATGTGGCCGTCACAGCCCGGCAGCCAGCCCAACCGGCTCCAATAACCATTCCAATTGCGGCCAATTCATCCTCTGCCTGAACAATAACAAAATTATATTTCCCTGTTTCCGGGTCTGTTTGCAGTTTGGGCCGGTATTTGATCAGAGCCTCAGGTAAGCCAGATGCTGGGGTTATCGGATACCAGGCTGCAAATTGCAGACCGCCATAAATAGAACCCAATGCACCGGCAGTGTTGCCATTAGCCATGATGTAGCCTTCGGCCGCGTCTATTGGTTCGACGCGATATGGGAATTCCTGCGTGTAGTTCTTGGACGCCCAATTAGCGGCATGGCGAATTATATTCATATTTAAATCGATGGGCTTTTGCTTTCCCTTGAAGTGGAAGTCTAAAGCTTGGTGAAGGGCGTTTGTTTCGATGCCAAGCATTTGGGCTAGAATTCCAACATAAATCATGTTAGCGATGTAGTTGCGCAATTTTCTGGGGGCATTTGACTCGCTCACCAGTTTCTTTACCGGCATTGGATAAGTAATTATGTCATCACGGGGAATATCCTGTTTAATGTCGTCCGCGTAGAGAAAAACACCGTCTGGGGCTAGTGCGTTCAAGTCTTTTGCAAAGGTTTCTGGGTTCATAGCGATCACGATTTCGGTGGTTTCGCTTCGGGCCAGATACCCATCCTTGCTAACCCGAATGGTATACCAGGTCGGCAGACCCTGGATGTTGGAAGGGAAAACATTCTTCCCTGAAACGGGGATACCCATTTTGAACAAAGCGCGTATCAGCGTCATATTAGCGGTTTGGCTGCCTGAGCCGTTCACTGTACCGACAGTGATAGAGAAATCATTTATGATTGGCTTTGCAGTAGGGATTTCTTTCGTTTGGGTTAGAGATTGCACAGTAGGCATTGGTACTCCTGGGAATTGGTAATTAACTAACTTGTTTGGTAGTGGTAAATTTTGACTGGAAGTTGATAGTCACCTAGAAAATTAATGCGCACTCTGAATCATCTCACTTGACCAGCGTGTTTTCTTTTACAGGCCATCTTTGCAGGTGACTGTCAACTGTGTTCATCACTTACTACAGAACCAGCAACATGTTTTAATAGTAGGTCAAGAAATTGTGGTAATTTCATAGCTTTATTGCTCAAGGCGCGAGGATTCTAGCACGCCCTCATAGTGAGGTCAAGAAAAGTGGAGTTGTTATGGATGAAAAGCACGTGGAATGTATGACAAATACGCAACGCGAAAACGCGCCGACGGGAATCGTCGGCGCGTTTATGTATGTGAGGTACGTGTATCTTATCATAAAGCAGGGGCAAGTTAGCTGTGACCGGTCTTCGCGTAGCAAGTTAGCTGTGCGTGTCGAAAAAGTGCGAAAACCAGTTATTTCCCCTTCAGCAAATCTACCGCTGTTGCTGTTATCAATGCTGCTCCGTGTGTCATTGCGGTTTCGTCGAAGTCGAAGCAGGGATGGTGGTGCGCAAAGTCTAGTCCCTTTTCCGCATTTGCTGAACCTATCAGGCAAAAACATGCTGGAATATCTTGCATCATGAAGGCCATATCTTCGGCTCCCATTGTTTGCGCTGTGGAATCTACTGTACTGTCGGGAAGGGTATCGGCAGCGATGCTGGCGACTCGACGGGCTACAACCGGATTGTTGACGACAGCCGAGGTAACGTCATGAAGTTCGATTTTAGCTTTGCAATTCAAGGCTTTGGCGCTATTGGATACAATTTCGCGGAAACGTTTTAGAATAAGCGCACGAATATCTGGCTCGAAGGAGCGGATGGTTCCTTGTATTTTGACCGCCGGTGGGATGATGTTGGTGGCCGAGCCGCCATGCACGTTGCATACGCTGACCACGGCTGATTCTAGGGGTGGAATGTTGCGAGACACGATGCTCTGTAAATTTATGATTATTTGTGCGGCAGCTAAAATAGGATCAACTGTCTGATGAGGGGCGGCACCGTGTCCCCCCTTGCCAATTAGATTTATTGAAAAAGCTTCCGCGGCGGCCATTATTGGCCCCTCGGTAATACCCAGCCACCCCAGCGGTTGTTCGTTCCAAAGATGCAGCGCCAGTGAATAATCGGGAGTTGGGTTTTCCAATACTCCCTCGGCTACCATTCGTTCGGCTCCACCAGCGCCTTCTTCCGCGGGTTGGAAAACCAGTTTTATAGTACCGGCCAGCTTTTCACGGCGAGCGTGGAGCATGCGTGCAGCGGTTAGCCCGATAGCTACATGACCATCATGGCCGCAGGCGTGCATCACGCCGGGATTCTCCGATGCGTATTCTGCTCCCGTCTCTTCCTCTATCGGCAGGGCATCCATATCGAAGCGCAGCAGCACTACCGGGCCAGGCTGAGCCCCCTCTATCAATGCAACTACCCCTGTCTCGGCGATGCCTGTGCTGGTGTCCAGGCCTAGAGCGCGTAATTCTTGGTCAACGATTTTTGCCGTTCGTACCTCTCGGAAGCCTAATTCCGGGTGGCGGTGGAAGTCGCGGCGCAACTCGCGTGTATATTCGAATAGTTCTTGTGCTTCAGCAAGAAAGTTAGGCATTATTTCCTCTTTATCACTTGCTGTAATCGTTTATTCTCCCACCTCAATTCTTACTAAAAGGGAGAGGAAGTTGTTCCCTCTCCCTTTGGGAGAGGGTTAGGGTGAGGGCAATGGGGCTGAATAATTACACTTACTTTGTTACCACTATCGATTTCTATAAAACGTGAACGTCGTCTTTGGGGAATTCTTTGGTTATGTGGTCATTGAGACTAACCAAGACTGTATCTTTGATTGGGTTGGATTTTACAACCTTGCCATTTCCGAGTGGTGTTGAGACGCGCTTATTCCGTTTCGGGAGATGCTTGTGCGCTTCAACGTAAAACTTGTGTTCGTGTTTTAGGCAACAGCGTAACCGCCCGCACATTCCCGTGATCTCTGATGGGGACAGAGATACGCCTTGGGATTTTGCCATCTTGATGGAGATAGGGTTGAATTGTGTCATGAAGCTTGTACAGCATCGTATTTCCATGCCGCAGGCTCCCATGCCGCCAATGATCTTGGCAGCATCTCTTGGCCCAATCTTGTGCATGCTGACTTTGACGTTATACTTCTTTTTCATCGCATTGCGCAGCTTGTTGATGTTGACTTTTTTCCCTTCATTAGTGTACAAAAAAGTCAGGCGTTTACCATCTAGCGTGAATTCGGCAGAAACGATTTTGACGCCTTTAAGCTTTAATTCTGATAGTTTATTTTGACAGGCATCTACTGCTTCAGCTTCTTTTTTCTCCCAAACTTGGCGTAAAACCAGATCTCGTGGTGTCGCTTTCCGTAAAACAGGTTTCCATGATCCGTGCTTGGGTGGGCGCGGATTTTTTGGGATTTGTGCGATTTCTCCCAATTGTCTCCCCCGGCTGGTTTCTACAACGACATAGTCACCAGCTTTCAGGTCGGCGGATTGGTTGGCACTGAAATGGTATATTTTCCCAGCTTTTTGAAAATGTATTCCAACTATGAAATTTGTCATATTGGTATTTTATCGTATATATTGGTGTAGCGTAAGTTATTTAACTATTAATTTAATGGAGATTGTGTTCGCTTTTCTTCATTGCTGCCACGCTGACTTTGGCTGCCAGACCTTCGGCAGCGGAGCGTAAGGCTTTGGCCGCGGCACTGTTGGGGGCTGAGATGACGATGGGTTTACCGGAATCCCCTCCCTCACTCACAGATTTGTCCAGGGGCAGAGTGCCTATGAAGGGGGTCTGAGTATCCTTTGCCAATCGCTCGCCACCGCCGGTGCCAAAGACTTCCATTTTGGTGCCGTCAGGTAGTTCTATGTAACTCATATTTTCTATAATTCCCAAGATTGGCACGTTTAGCTCCCGGAACATTTCCAGCCCGCGGCGTGCATCCTCCACGGATAGTTGTTGAGGCAGGGTGACGATTACTCCACCACTGAGCGGCAATGATTGGGCCAGGCTGAGCTGAACGTCGCCGGTTCCGGGCGGCAGGTCGATGATCAGGTAGTCTAATTCTCCCCAATGTACGTCGGTGAGAAATTGGCGGATGGCCGAATGTAAGATTGGCCCACGCCAGATCAGTGGTTGATTTGGTTTGGTCAGGAATCCCATCGACATCAGCCGCACTCCATAAGCTTCGGCGGGAACCAGCTTGTCGTTTTTTGGCGGGGGCAGGCGGTCAACGCCCATCATAGTGGGGATATTAGGCCCATAGATGTCAGCATCTAGCAAGCCTACTTTGGCGCCGTTTTGTGCCAGTGTGACAGCTATGTTCACGGATACGGTGCTTTTCCCTACGCCGCCCTTGCCCGAAGCAATTGCTATTGCATTCCTAATGGGCATATCCAACAAGCCGCGCTCTTGGCCATCGTTGGGGACTTGGGCGTCTAAGGTCACGTTGACTGTCTCTACCCCCGGAATCGCTTTTACGGCTGCGGTGGCGTCTTTCTTTATTTTATCCTTTAGGGGGCAGGCCGGCGTTGTCAAAATGAGGGTGAAATTGACATCTCCGCCTTCGATTTTTATATCATGAATCATTTTCAGCGCAACCAGGTCTTTTCCTAATTCTGGGTCATCGACTTGACTGAGCGCTGTCAATATAGCGTCTGGGGTGATTTTATTGTTTGTCATTTTCCCTTACTGGAACCATAAATCTCTCTGTTGCTGGAACCGGTCTCCCGACCGTGTGCACCCCTATTCAACAATTACTCGAACACCCATGGGTCGATAGCGCGTTGCCATGATACGATTTCGTCAGCATCGAACCAAAGGGTAATTTCTTTTTCGCCGTTTTCGACCGAGTCTGAAGCGTGGGTCAGGTTGCGGCCTACTTCCAGGCCGAAGTCGTGGCGCACAGAGCCAGGAGCTGCTTCTGTAGGGCGGGTTGCGCCCATGGTTTGGCGCACGGCGGCGACAGCGTTTGGTCCCTCCCACACCATGGCCATGACGGGGGCTGAGGTGATGTATTTGATCAGGGGGTTGTAAAAAGGTTTTCCTTTGTGGATGGCGTAATGAGTTTCTGCCAATTCCTGGCTGACTTGCATAAACTTTGCCCCTGCCAGTCGTAGACCGCGGTGTTCCAGGCGAGATGTGACTTCGCCGATCAGGCCGCGTTGAACTGCGTCGGGTTTGATGAGCACGAGCGTTTTTTCCATAATTGCCTCCAGATAGGTACACAAAGAGCGTAATTGCTCAAAGTGTTGGTGGTGTTGTCTAGCCCGCTTGAGCGGGCGGCCCTGTTGATATTTAGTGTGTTCGTGCAACAAATTAACACAAACGCTTAAGAGCAAGCAAAGTGTTAGCCCGAACGGGCTTAGTAAATTTAGCACGGAGTGTTAACACCCGTGCGGGAGTGATTACACGCGAAGTGTGTTGATTTTATGAGCCGATTGTTTATTCTGCTATGATCACGCGATCACGACTGCACGGTGGTTCCATTACAGGGTGCTACGCGAAACCGACCGTGCTAATATTGCAACGTCCATTCGGACTAGAAGGTAAGTGATAAAAAACTTACGCGATGTGACAGTCACCTATAAATTCGATTTACAATCTAAGTCATTTTGCTAACCAGTGTGATTTTTGCAACAAGCCACTTTCACAGGTGACTGTCACTTGGGGGCATAACTTACTATGTGACCATAAGTGTTAACTTAAGACCTGACAGGTTTCCAAAGATGCTTTTGAGATGAGATTTCGACCGTTTTAGCGTATGTTTTATTTTGAAAACACATCCGAAAACCTGTCAGGTCTGGGCTATGGTTCCTTAAGTTAACACTTATGACTATGTGATTATTACTCAAAGGCCAACCTTGCGAAGAGCATACCTTTCGCAAGGTTGTTTATGTAATTTTACCAGATTTGCGACATTCCTCAGCGCAGAAGTTGCTCTGCTTTGGAGTAAATATCGAGTGCCTCTTGGAGTTGATCCGCGCGCATGTGGGCATCGCCAAGGGTTTGGAGAATATAGGCATTGACCGGATGCTTGTAGCTTGCATCTTTTAGAGCCTCGATGGTTTGCTCAACACGTTTACCCTTTTTAACCAGTTTGCTGTATAGCTCCATGGCTTCTTCTATATTGCCCTGCTTTAGCTGCTCTTGAGCGTCTAATTGTTTGGCGTGATACTCATCTTCGGGTTCGACTTGCGAAATTGGTGGCTCTGGCGCAGCTTTCTTTGGAGCTTTGACCTCGATAAGATTGGTGATGTCTCCGATTGTGGCAGCATCGACATTGGGAATATTCAGCAGGTCTTCGATTTTTTCGAAGGGCCCGTTTTCTTGGCGGTAGGCAATGATGCCTTGGGCTAGACGGAAACCAATGCCCTGCAATTGCTCCAGTTGGGACAAAGAGGCTGAGTTGAGTTCTAGTTTCTCCTTCTTTTCCTCTTTTTCCTTTTCTTCTTTGGATTCGGGTGAAATCCAGGCGTATTCATCTTTGGGTTCCTCAGCTTCGGCTTCGCTGGGGAGTTCTGCCATTTCCGATGGTACCTCTGCGCTAGCAAGAGGGGCCTCTTTTCCGAATTCGCGTACCCAGGTGGCTTCTACATCGGGTTCGGTGGTTTCAGCTTCTATACC
>JAYELX010000431.1:0-2133 GCA_034717875.1 Chloroflexota bacterium
TGCGAGCGGATTTCGCCCCAAACGCTTGCCTATGCGCAGCGGGGCTGCCCCATCGGCGGCGTAGATAAGCGCGCCCATCTGCCGCAGCGGGTCGACAATGCGTCCCATCGGGCGGCGGCGTAAACCGGGAGAGCCATCCAACACGGCGGGGGTATTCGTCCCCACCAACGCGCCGGCCAGGGTGCGTAAAGTTGTGCCGGAGTTGCGGCAATCCAGCGGTTCGTTGGGGATTTTCCATTGATTCAATCCGCAGCCCTCAACGGTGAGGGTTTTATCATCCAGCCCCCATGAAATACCCAACTGTGTCAAGGCGTTCAACATCGCCCGCGTGACTCCGGCATCCAGAAAATTCTCGAAGCGGCTGGTCCCCTGCGCCAATGCAGAAAAAAGAGCTGCCCGGTGAGAGATAGATTTATCACCGGGCAGAGTGACATTGCCGTGTAATGGGAATTGGGGAGTAATTTTTAATTTCATTTTTCTGCTGAGATTTCTTCCAACATGCTGATTGCATTCTCGACACGATTGAGCACCTGTTCCTGCCCGATGATGGTCATTGTTTCGAAAATGGGGGGGCTGACCCGCTGCGCCGTGAGGGCATTGCGCAAAAAGCCAAAAATATGGCCTGCCTTGAGGCCCAAATCGGCGGCCAAATCACGCAATGGTTGGTTGGCATTCTCGGCGGTGAAGTCGGGCAAAGCAACGAGCAATTGCTTAATCCGACGAGCCATTTGCAGAGATTCACCTGCGCTCAGTTTCTTGGCTATCAAAGACTCCGGATCGGGGTGGACTTCATCTTCGAAGAAAAAGCCAGCCATTTCGGGAGACTCGTTCAAAGTTCGCAGACGCACTTGCAAAACTTCGGCAACCTGGTGCAGCTTCTCGTCATCGTCAATGCTATACCCGGCTTGCTCGAAGAAAGGCTTGATGCGTGCTGCCAAATCAGCGGTGGCTAAATTGCGAATGTGCAGCCCGTTGAAATGATCCAGTTTGCTAAAATTAATCTCTGCGGGGGAAGGATTTAGTTTCGCGATACTAAATTTTTCGATCAAATCGTCCAGGGTAAAAAACTCGGTGTGATCGTCGTAACTCCAGCCGATTAGGGCGGTCCAATTGACCACCGCCTCGGGTAAATAGCCCATCTCTTTCATGTCAGTGATAAAGATGGATTTTCCATCTTGGATCAGCTCGTCGGCATCGCGTTTGCTCATTTTGCCTTTGCCGCTCGGTTTCAGGAAAATGGAGGGGTGTACCCAGGTGGGCTGCTCCCATCCCAAAGCGCAGTATAGGTGTCCGTGGAGTGGGAAGGTCGGCAGCCACTCCGAAGTGCGGAATACGTGAGTGATCTTCATAAAATGATCATCAATCACAACGGCCAGGTGATAAACAGCCAGCCCATCGGACTTGACCAAAATAAAGTCGTCCAGGGTGTTATTTTCTACAGTGATGTCACCACGCAAGGCGTCCGTCACAGTAATACTGCCTTCAGGGGGCATCTTGAAACGGATCACATGTGGTTCGCCGGCAGCGACACGAGCATCAGCTTCATCCAAAGAAATGTCTCGGCAAAGCCCGTCATAGCTTTGGGAAAGTTTCTGCTTTTTTCGTTCCGCGCGCACGCGCTGCAGCCGTTCGGGAGAGCAAAAACAATAATAAGCATGGCCGTCTTCGATCAATTGGCGCGCGTATTTCTGATAAAGTTCTTTCCGTTCTGTTTGGTAGTAAGGGCCATAGGGACCGCCCACATCTGGGCCTTCGTCCCAATCGATACCCAGCCAACGCAGGCTTTCCATAAGCTCATCTTCAGCTCCGGGGACGTATCGCTTTTGATCGGTATCTTCGATTCGTAAAATAAATTGACCACCGGTTTGACGGGCAAGGAGATAGTTGTATAAAGCAGTGCGCCCACTCCCTAAGTGAGTACGCCCAGTAGGGGAGGGGGCGAAACGTACACGAACAGGTTTTTGTTTTGGGGGCATGGGTAATTTTATAGTTTGGTAGTTGGGTAGTTGGGTAGTTGGGTAGATGGGTCGAATAAATTAGAGGCTGGTGTGCGTGCGAACAAGTTCGCCTTCCACCTGCGTGGATTGGCAGACAAAGATGCTTTTCAACCGAGTCCGTCAGGTATGGAAACCT
>JAYELX010000432.1:0-2127 GCA_034717875.1 Chloroflexota bacterium
GCATTTCCCCCTCCCTCTCTGTAGGCGGAGAGGGAGGGGAACAGGTGGGGTGGGTGAGGTTTGCTATTCGATTTGGGATTACACAATCGATCAATCCCCAATCGAAAGCGTACGGCGGGAATGGAATCTCCCCCCCCCGATATTAAATCCGATAAATTTTTTTACTCAAGTACTTATCATTTAGAACTGGGGGTTGGTTTTGACTGACTTTCGACAGTATTGGGTTGGATTGAATTTGGTCAAAGGCATTGGCTCGGTCCGTTTGCGGACATTGCTGAATGCTTTTGGTGACGCGCAAAGTGCTTGGACTGCTTCCCCGGATGAACTGCGTGAGGCTGGCCTCACATCCAGGTTGGTGGATAACCTCGTGCGTTTACGAGCGGATATATCTTTGGATGATGTCTGGGAAGACATTCAGTCTCAAGATGTGCGCGTGCTTACATGGGAAGATAATGATTACCCAACTCGTCTGCGTGATTTGGATAACGCTCCTCCGGTTTTATATATTCGGGGCGAATTGCTCCCTGCTGATGAGTGGGCAGTAGCGATTGTAGGTACACGCCGTGTGACTTCGTATGGCCGCCGCGTGACTAAGAGCATTGCTCGCGAAATGGCTCGTAATGGCGTCACCGTGGTCAGTGGATTGGCGCGTGGAGTAGATGGAGTCGCTCATAGCGCAGCCATCGAAGCCGGTGGCCGAACGTTGGCCGTACTCGGCTGCGGGGTGGACAAAATCTACCCGCCAGAACACCGTAAACTGGCCGAAAAAGTGATGGCTAACGGGGCCTTGATAAGTGATTATTCTTTAGGTACCCCTCCAGAAGGACGTAACTTCCCTCCTCGGAATCGCATCATCGCTGGATTATCGTTGGCTACGGTGGTTGTCGAAGCTGGAAAAAGAAGCGGAGCCTTGATTACCTCGGACTTTGCCCTCGAGCAAGGGCGCGAGGTTTTTTCGGTGCCCGGCAATGTGACCGCTCCTCAGAGCCGAGGTGCTAATCGTTTGATCCAACAGGGCGCTCATCCACTTTTGGACCCTAAGGAAATTCTGGCAACTTTGGAATTGACCATGGTCACAGAGCATCGTGAAGCCCGGATGGTTTTGCCATCTAATCCCACGGAGGCGCAACTTTTCGAAACTTTGGGATTGGAATCGATGCATGTAGATGAGATTCGTGCCAATACGAAATTACCTATCGAGAAGGTGACTGCCACCCTCGCGATGATGGAATTAAAGGGCATGGTTCGTAAAGTTGGTGGAATGCGATATACGGCTGTGCGCGAGATGGGTGCTGATTATGATGCCGGCGCGTAGTACAATTGGGAGGAAGTTCTTCGCCCAAAGCAGAGTTTAGAAATTACAAGCTGTTGTGACCAGTCTGGCCATAGCGGTGGGGGGATACACGCATACACGCATACGCTCGGTCGGGAGACCGGCTCTAGCGGTGTCTAAAGTTGCTCTGGCCGGTCTTCGCGAAGCATACTCTCGGAGTGCCTGACCGAGCCTGTTAAATGCATCGAAAGTCACGGGGCTGGTTTTGCGCTATTGTGATTGCCCTGTACAATGCGTATATTTCCCTTGACACACACGATAATTTGGTTTATAAACTGCGGTCGAATCGCCAGAGTGTACCCATTGGGGTAGTTGGTTTGATGATTGTCGATACTGGCGATGTTGTTTTGATATAAAAAAACTGGTTCTGATGTTTTTTGTAGTTGTCCCTTTTACAGCCGAATTCATTCATCTGTTTTCGTGGGCACCACAAAATCCGATAGAACCAGAAAAAAACAATCAGGATCACTTACGTTGTCACCACTATTCAGGTGCAAAAAGTGCGTCGGGTGTATCATTTTCATATTTTGGGGTCGCCGAAGGCGTGCAGAGCAAAGAGGTTGGACTTTTCGAAATCAGGTGAACCCAGATGTTCGAACCTCGAAAAGTTCAACCTTTCCCCTGCTTTTTGGAGAGGATACCGTCGGGTTGTTAATTTACTGAGAGTAAAGAATACTAAACTTATGAAAGCTTATTGTTTAAAGTGCAAAGAAAAACAAGAGATTCAAGATTCTAAGCCTGTTTTCACTTCTACTGGAACCCCGGCGACTCGGGGCGTTTGCGCCGAGTGCGGC
>JAYELX010000433.1:0-2126 GCA_034717875.1 Chloroflexota bacterium
CTGGAGCGTTTGGAAAACTTCGCTGACAAAAAATTATACAAAAATGATACTGGACTGCCCAACCGAGTTCATTTTGACCGACACTTGTATCTGCCTTTGTTGGAAGGCGATGCCAAGGAACCACCAGTTGTAAAATACTCCCCTCCAGGCTTGAACAAAGGTGAAAAAGATTTCCTTAAAAAGCTGCGAAAATTTGTGACCTCACCCGATGGTAAACGCATGCTCAAAAAACACAATTGTGAGTTATTCTTGCTGCGCAACCGCAGCCGCGGGCATGGAATAGGCTTTCTGCCCGGTGACGAGGGCTACTACCCAGACTTCATCCTATGGCTGAAATCGCCCGACCAGCAGAACATTGCTTTTATCGAGCCGCATGGCCTCATCACGGGAGGAGATTTGAAAACGAACTCGAAAGTGCAATTTTACAAAACAATCAAGATTTATGAACGCAAGTTAAACCAGCAAGCCTCCAGAAATGATGTTTTTCTCTCCTCTTTTATCATCTCACAAACCGACTACAAAACGTTGAAAATCCAAACCGGGATCAACAATATTGATGATTTTCACGCCATGAACATCTATTTCCCCAAAGGTGCGAATTATGTGCTGCGCATTCTCAAAAAGATTCTTGGCAAATAGATAATCTCGACCACTCTTGAAAAAGCGAAATGACCCAATTTATAGTTTGACACAAAGGAAGGTATCTAATCCCATGACAAATACAGACCAACAACTCAAAAATATTCAAGCCTTGAAAACAAAAACACTTATACTTGGCGCCGTCATCGGCGCGCTGACCGGGGTCGGAGCCGCGTATCTGCTGGTTCAACGCGCTGACGCGGAAAAAGGTCTCCAAATCACGCCGGGGGAAGGAGTAAAGCTGGGCGTTTCGGTTTTTAGTTTCTTGCGGCAGGTTACGCAGTTAGGTTAGAATGCGGAATGTAGAATGCGGAGTGCAGAATGCAGAACGTGGAATGAGGAATGCGGAATGCAGAATGCAGAATGCGTAAGGCGGGATTCCATTCCCGCCGCTAGAAAAAGAACGAAACAGAACCAGGTAATGTTAAAAAGTAAGTAATAACATCTCACACCAATCCACGTAGGTGGAAGGCGAACTTGTTCGCACGCACACCAGCCTCGAATTTATTCGATGGTTCCCGTGGCGGGGGGATTGAGGTTGGTGGTGGTGTGTGTGGGGAGAGCGGAGATTTAGGAGGGGGACGGGGAATGAACGGTTGCCGGCAACCTGTTTCAACAGGTTTTGAATATCAGCCCTGAAATTCATTTCGGGGCCTGCGCCGCGCTTCAACCCGTGGCTAACGCGGGGGGAGAAGATAATCCAAATAATTGTCGGGGGTAATGACCGTGTATTCCGCATTGGGGTAGAGAAAATGTCAAAATTTATGGAGTCGGACTCCACAAATTCGTGCAAATTTATGGAGTCCGACTCCATATTTTCCTAAAATTACACATTTCAGCATAAATGGCATTAATTTCTCAGCACTCCCATTTGACACGCGGGCGAATACCGATTATTATAAACGAACGTTCGTTCATGCAGTCAAAAGGCCAGTAATGACCCCAGAAACCACCCCTAAAGGAAACCGCACCCGCACAGCCATCGTCGAGACGGCCCACGATCTTTTCATTCGGCAGGGATATCACGGCACATCCATGCGCCAGCTTGCCAAAGAAACAGGCATCGCCCTGGGCGGAATCTACAATCACTTCTCCAGCAAAGAAGACATCTTCCGGGCCGTCTTTTTCGAAAACCATCCCTACCTGGAAATGATCCCGGCCATCGAGGCTGCCCACGGTGACACAATCGAAGAATTAGTGCACGATGCTGCTAACCAGATGCTGGCAGCCATCGAGCGCAAACCCGGGTTCTTGAATCTGATGTTCATCGAAATCGTCGAGTTCGAAAGTGTGCACACACATGAGCTTTTCGAAACAACCTTCCCGCGCGGGATGCAAATCGTCCAGCGTATCGCAGATGCCGAAGGCAGCTTACGCCCCATTCCTGCCGCGATGGTGATCCGTGCTTTCATCGGCATGTTCTTCTCCCACCACCTGGCAGAAATCATCATCGGCGCAGCAGCCCCACCAGAATTTCACGAAAACGC
>JAYELX010000434.1:0-10852 GCA_034717875.1 Chloroflexota bacterium
GACCACGAAGCCTGTTTGGCCTTTAGAATTAGAGCCTAAATTCTTAATAAAGTTGTCCAAAATTATTGCTACAATCCGTTTTCTTGGATACACTTGATCGAATTTACAGAAAAATACTTGCGTTATCAATATTCACTTACTGACAAAGTATGGAATTTATGATTTTGAACTGGTAAAAACAAGATATGTTATGACAGGCTTCTTTTTCCTTATACTCACCTATATAATTTTTGTGATTTCATTGGTAATTTTAAAAATAACAGAATCACGTAGTAAAAAGATAGCGAAAATAATAATCGGGGTATTTTCAACCATTTTTTTCGCTAGTTTTGTTGGCACATTTATAAAGGGTGTAACTAGTTGGGTGGTGGAGAGTTATTCTGAAATGGGTATTATTTCAACCTTTATCCGAATCTGGAGTTTGCTTACCATAGTTGCCATGATCGTAATTATTCTTTTTATTAGAAAGGGTGGGTGGAAAGAACGGGGCATTAATATACCAATACCATATTCAATATTTACAAGCGCATTATTAATTGCAGGGGCATATAGTCATCTTGTTTATCCAGTATTGCCAATTGCGTTGGGAGGGGGGAATCCTGTTCCTGTGCAGCTAATTGTTGAGAATGAAGAAGTTCAGTTGATTCGTAAAGCAATGCCGTTTGCCGATGATGTAGTAACAGAAGAAGTTTTTTTAATAGACCAAGATTCATCTACATATTTTTTACTTGTTCCTTTATCAGATGGAGTTCATGGAAAGCCAATTGAAATTCGTAAAGATTATGTAGCAGGTATTATTCACTTAACTGAAGCCAATATACCGTTACTTAGAATTATTTTACCTGGAAATACATCCAAATCAACAATTACCCCTACCATGCAATTAACCCCAACACCATAAGACAGGCTAACCCCAATTCCACCCGACTCGGCTTCGCCTCAGTGGAATCGGCGCGATTTTTCATCATTCGGTTACGAGCAAAGGATGATTCGGGACGGAACCGCCGAGCGGGTGAATAAACTGTTGTACCGCTAGGTCAAATGAGAAACACGCTTCCAAAAAATGGTAAAATAGAAGAACAACTAAGCTCATTATTATTCGTTTGGAGAGTAACAAATGTTAGTTACAAAAAAAATCCACGAGAACGTCCAAAAATTACCTGAACCGTTTCAAGTAGAAGTATTAGATTTTGTTGAATATCTACTGACAAAATCAGAGCGTAAAATTACACAACATAGTGAAGCCGACTGGTCAAGTTTTTCTCTAGCTTCTGCTATGCGTGGGATGGAAGATGAAAATATCCCCACTTACACAATGGACGATTTAAAGGTTGTGTTCTCGTGAAATTTCCCGGTCAAATTGTTTTATTCTAATTCCCGCGAACGGATTTACAACCGGGAAAGCCACGCCCAGCTTTGTTGATAGGCAAATTGCCAGGAGAATATGACGATTGGCTAATTTGTATGCTTTCAACCCAGTTGCGCCATTACATTCAAGAATTTGACGAAATAATACAAATTGGCGATTCTGATTTTTCTGATTCTGGTTTGAAAGAGCCGAGTGTAATCCGAATTGGGCGACTTGCTGTGGTTGATGAAAGCATATTGATGGGGGCAATAGGAGAAATTGATTCAGACAGATTTCAACGAGTGAAGACAAATCTTGCGGATTGGATCGTGAAATCTTAGCAAAAAATAATTTGTGAATTTATGCACGTATAAGTATCGCGGTTTTTTTTAGTCAAGTGTGGTCTTGGTGGCAAAAGGCGGTACAACCCCAATTGCACCCGACTCGGCTTCGCCTCAGGGTAACGTCCGCGATTTTTGGCGATTGTCACGAGCAAATGAAGTTTTAGGATTGCGCCGCCGAGCGGGTGAATACAACGTTGGGCGGCGCGTTAGAGCTAGATAATGAAGATATGCCTTTTCATTTTGCTAATGTGGATTCGGATTGGAACAATTTATTGCGTGAAAGATTGGGAAGATAACCAAAGTGAGCGGGTCTCGCAAAGCAACTAAGGTCTCAAGGTAGCAATCAAACTAAGAAATAGCAACCCCAACGAAAGCCAAATCATCCTCCGCTCGACAGGCGATGATAATAAGTCTATCATCGTCGGAGTTGGAAGAGGTGCTCGCGGTCGATTGATCGGGTTCCAATCTCCCAACAACGATTGACGGAATTTCTCCATGCTCTGGGGGCGTTCTTCAGGGTGCAAACTCATCGCCCACAGCAATGAGCGTTCTGTCCGCGGGCTGATGGTGGGGTTGATCTCTCGAGGCATAACCAATGTGCCTGGATTGAGAAAGCGATTGCGCGCTTCCTCAGGCGGTTGATTGGTTAGCAAATGGTACAGCGTAGCGCCCAAAGAAAAGACATCGCTGCGAACATCCGTATGCCCGGCGTCTCCCCCATACTGTTCCAGGGGTGTATAATGCGCCGTTCCACGACCCTGCACAACTGTGATGGTTACATCATCCGATGCTAAAATTTTGACGAGACCAAAGTCGACCAGTTTTACAACACCGTTGGGCGTCAACTTCAAATTGCTGGGTTTTACATCGCGATGCACGATGGGAGGGTCTTGACGATGGAGGTAAGTAAGCGCATCCATCAATTGAGCAATCCACGTCAGCACCTCACGCTCATCCAAAAATGATTCACTCAAGCGTGCCTCAGTCATCAAAATGCTCAAATCCCGGCCAGGGACAAAATCCATCACCAGATAATCCCGCTCTTGGATGGAGAAAAAGTCGGAAACCTTAGGCAGGTTTGGATGGTCCAAACGAGCGAGAACTGTCGCTTCGCGCATAAACTGCTCACGGGCTTGACGGCGCAGTTTTTCCCCGATCTGATACTCGTAGAAAACCTCCTTGAGCGCGCATAATCGGCCTTCCAAACGCAAATCATCAGCCAGGTAAACACTACCCATGCCCCCCTGTCCAATAATCCGCCGGATTTTGTATCTTTCCTTCAATATTTCTCCAGGTTTTCGAGATATAGGCATAAATAAACCAGTTTGACTCACTGTGCTTGTGTTTCAGATAATATGACTTCAGTGCTCGGTGGTGGTTAATAATAAGCTATGAACACAGGTGACAGTCACCTACAAAGGTATCCGTTGGAGAAAACGCGCTGGTTAGCTAGACGATTCAGAGTGTACATCAATTCCATAGGTGACTGTCACCTCATTTAAATTTCTTTATTCCTTACCTTTTTACCACTACCCAATTTTATTACAAAATAAACTATCTTGCTAATTCTATGCTATTATACACGCAGAGATATTTTGCGTCAGAGAGAATTTCCAATATCAACCAAATCATACACCAAAGCACATTATCATGAAAAATAATCATGAGATTCCGGTAATAGTTGGACACGAAGGCATCCTGGATGGACAACGGTGGATGCTGCGAGAAACAATGACCCTGGGACGCGATGCAAATTGCGAGATTCATATCCCCAACCGACAAGTCTCTCGGCAACATGCCCGCATCACCCTCACCGAGAGAGGCGTCACCATCGAAGATTTGAACAGCAAAAACGGCCTGCACTGCAACGGAAAACGTATCACAGAAGCTATCCTTCTCTCGGATGGAGATATTATCCACATAGCATTAGCACAAAAATTTATTTTTTTTAGTTCCGATGCTACTCTCCCTTTGGAACTCGATACACCCCTTGACATTACTACACATCATCAAGAACGACTGTTGTTGAATAAGCGGTCTCGCCGAGTCTGGATCGGCAAAGAAGAGATTATTCCGCCGCTCTCCGCATCCCAGTACCACCTGTTGGAAATACTCTTTGACAATAAAGGGTGCGTGGTTCCGCGCGATAAACTAATGAACGGGATTTGGGGTGAGGAAGGCGCTATTGCAGTTTCAGGCCAAGCCTTAGACGCCCTGGTGCGGCGCCTGCGAAACCGGATCGCTAAACTTGACCCGGATCATGAATATATAATCACTGTAAGAGGACATGGGTTACGTTTAGACAATCTACTAGAAAATGGTAGTGATTAGAAATAAGGAGATTAATTATGCTTAAAGAGTTCAAAAATTTCGCCATGCGCGGCAATGTCATCGATATGGCCGTTGGCATAATCATTGGCTCCGCTTTTGGAGCAATCATAAAATCACTTGTGAGCGATTTATTAATGCCCCCGCTTGGATTATTGTTCGGAGATGTGAACTTTTCAGATTTATTCATTATCCTCAAACAAGGTTCCACCCCAACACCTTATCAAACCCTTGCACTGGCCCAAGAGGCAGGAGCGGTTACGCTAAATTATGGCATATTCATCAATACACTGATCAGCTTCTTGGTCATAGCCTTCGCTATGTTCTTGTTGATCCGAAGCATCAACCGCCTTCAAAAAGAAGAGCAGGCCCCACCCGCCGAACCAACCACCAAAGATTGCCCCTACTGCACCACCACAATTCCCATCAACGCTACCCGCTGCCCACACTGCACATCGGAGATTTAAAAAAGGACGCAATTTTTCAGTCCCCTTACCCCCTCACCCTAACCCTCTCCCAGAGGGAGAGGGAAACTTCATCTGCCTTTAGGGGAGGATTAAGATTGGTGAGTGAACGATTAGAAAAGGACAGCCATGAGCTTAAAAATTGGCATTGTCGGATTACCCAACGTCGGCAAGAGCACAGTCTTCAACGCCCTAACCGGCACACAAAACGCGGATGTAGCCAACTATCCATTCTGCACAATCAAGCCGAATCAGGCCATCGTGCCGCTGAAGGACGCCCGCGTTGATAAGCTCCAAGAATTAGTTGGAGTGCCCAATGCCATCTACGCTACCATTGAATTCGTGGACATTGCCGGATTGGTAAAAGGAGCCAGCCAGGGGGAGGGGTTGGGCAATCAATTTCTCGGCAACATCCGCGATGTGGACGCGATTGTGCACACGGTACGCTGCTTCGACGATCACAACGTAGTCCACGTTAGTGGAGAGCTGGACCCGCGCGCAGATATAGACACCATCAACATAGAACTGGCTATCGCTGACATGGAACAACTGGAACGCAAAATCGAAAAACTCTCCAGTTCCGTCAAGGGCGACAAAAAACTGCGCCCGGTACTTCAATCAGCCAAATCTCTGAAAGAGCATCTGGATAGTGGAAATCCAGTTTCCAGCTATTCTGATCAAGGCAACGCTGCTTTCCAAGCTTTGATAAAAGAGATGCGCTTCCTGACAAATAAACCCGTAATCTACACCGCTAACGTAGACGAAACTGGTCTCGCTGAAATAGATGCCTCGGCCTACTCTCGAACTGTAAAAGATTTCGCCGCCGAGCACAATGCCGGCTTTGTCATTCTTTGCGCCAAACTCGAGGAAGAAATGGTCGATATGACGCCAGAAGAACAGCGTGAATTTCTCCAGTTGGCTGGCGCCGAAGAGAGTGGCTTAGACCAAATTGTTCGAAAAGGTTTCGAGACGCTGAATCTAATTAGCTTTTTTACAAAAAACGAGAATGAAGTGCGGGCATGGAATATTCCTCAGGGAACGACTGCGCCCAAAGCGGCGGGGCACATCCACACCGATTTCGAACGCGGCTTCATCCGTGCCGAGGTTATTTCTTATGAAAGATTCACCCAATACGGCAGCGATACTGCCCTCAAAGCAGCGGGCATGATGCGCTCGGAGGGGAAAGATTATATTGTACAAGATGGGGACGTGATTCTATTCCGCTTCAACGTTTGAATAAATCGGATTGGTAATTTTTGGTAAATGTGTAGAAACGCAATGTAGAAACGCAAGATTTTGCGTTTCTACACATTTTGCGTTCCCACACATTTTGCGTTTCTACACATTTTGCGTTCCCACACATTTTGCGTTTCTACACATTTTGCGTTCCCACACAATTTGCGTTTCTACTGTTTGATTTTTCTTTCCATCGAAATGCGCAAAGCCAGATTGTATATGGTCTGCAGGCGATCCAGCATTTCCTGCTGTTGTTCTTTAATTTCGCCATTAGCCTGTTCAACGCTGGCTTGTATTTGCCCCAATATGCCCGTGATGATTTCTATCAATTTGGAAACAACTTCGTCAGCCTGAGTCTGCAACATTTTGCGGACAGCTTTTTCGTCATCGGCCAATTCAAGCAGGTTGTCGATTAGCTCATATTCCGGGGGCGGGGCCATCTGCGCCTCGACTGCCGTCAGCGCCGACTGCAATTTGCCCGATCTCTCCACATCACCATCTTGGCGAGCTGCGGCCAATGTTTCTGTAAGTACGTGTATAAATATTTCGTCAATAGCACCGATATTCTGAGCCACTGCGGCTTCGATATCATCGGCTTCGAGCAAAGCATCCAAATTATGACGGGCTAGTTCTGTACGATTTTCGATGGCTTTGTCTATCTCTCTGGTATATTCCACCAAACTATCACGCATCTTAAGCAAACGCGGGCGTTCATTCTCATTTGTGTGCTCGATACGTTCACTCATCATCTGGAAGAATTGATAATCCATGCCTGGACGTGCCAATTGTGCGTACGCGTGCAGCCTTGCTTCGTTGGGAGATGCCATGATGACATTCAGTAGTTTCTCGCGTGTAAGCTCCTCGCCAAGTTCTTCCAAGGTCTGACGCGCTTTTTGAAGCTCCTGCATCTCAACCTTGACGCTGCGCCCATAGGTGCTGTGTTCCAGTAATAAACCTTGTAAAACCGTCATTCTCTGAACAGCATCCTGGTCTTCCCCCATACCAACTTGCTCAATCAATCGAGAAAAGAGCACAAAGAAGCCTTCATCAATCAATTCGTCCTCTTGTTGGATGATTTCAGGACAACCATCCTCAGATACCGTCATCAAACGACGGATCAAATCCATACGTTTCTCTTGGGCGTCGATCATTTCTTTAGTAATACCATCTGCTTCGAGAATGCGTTCCACGAGCACTTTGTGGCTCAACATAGCCTGAGGTTGAAACAAATAACCCTTGCGCTGCTCTTGAGGCAGGTTCTTGACTACTTTGTTGATAATAGAACCAATTATTTGCTCTTGCTCATCTCGAGATTTTCCCAGCTCAGGCGGGAAAAATGTAAGTAGTAGCTTTTTTTCTAAATCATGATAAACGATTGGCGTAGGCGAATTTCCTTGATAGCCACAATTCTGGCATTGTACAATATTGAATGCACCAGAAATCAATTCTTGCTTCGCTTGTGGATTCTGATTTACATCGAATAATTGTTGAACATCAGCAACAACCGGCTGCTTACAATTTGGGCAGTTCACTTGTACTCTAGGCATTGATCCTCCAAAATCTAATTCGATCTCTATGTTATATATACAAGTCAGGTATTATACCGAAAAGTATCCATTCAGACAGGTCGTCCTGAATGAGTGTTATGGCGGTTGACACGTTATAAAACCCTACCGGGATATTTAAAAGATACTACCAGTTCCGCTCGGTCAGGAGACCTTCACTATCGCGTGACAGGAGATCCTCATTATCGCGTGAAAAGAGAAATTGATAGTTTTCGCGAAGCCCACATTGATATTTTCCCATTTCCCCACAAATATACTCAGCGCGGGAGCGAAAAACATATTCGGGCGCCATCCCCTGGGCTTGGATCAACCCAAATGCGGCCAGCGTGTGCTTCTATGATTGCCCGTGTTAGGTAAAGCCCCAAGCCGGCCCCTTTTGTCGTGCGAGTGGCCTCCTCAGAGCGGTAAAAACGATCAAACACATGTGGTATATCTCCGGAAGCAATACCAGGGCCATCATCTTGCACACAAATTATCACCTTATCAGCCCGTACTTGTCCCATGATGCGTATTTCGCCCCCATCAGGAGAATACTTAATAGCATTGGATAATATATTCGAGAGCACCTGACTGATCCTGTTTTCATCGGCCATAACTACCGGGAAACTTTTGGGGAAATCCACCACAATCTTATGCTTTGTCGTTTGAGTGCGGAAACTTCTTGCCAATCGTTCGACAAAAGGCTTCAGGGCCATATCTGCGAGGTTGGGGCTGAGACCACCCGCCTGCAAACGCGAGGCATCCAAAAGATTCTCAATCAACGAGGTCAAACGGTCAGCCTCTTCTTCGATAACCTCGAGGCTATCCTGTACAATTTCATCATCCCAAGCAACATCGTCGCGCCGCAACGTGCCAACGTATCCTTTTATCAATGCCACGGGGGTATTCAATTCATGGCTGATAACGGAGATGAAGGTGCTTTTCAGTTCTTCCGCTTCACGAAAGTGGGTGATATCCCGCACCGATGCAATGATATTCAACAAACTTCCCTTTAGTGAAAACAGTGGTGCATACGTGATTCCAACCGGCAGCGGGACTCCGTTGGGACGTTCGATATCGCCTTCAATATAAAGGCTCGCATGGGCTGTCAATGGCCAGCCTCCAGCTTCAGCTTCAGTAAGCGTGGCACCGCGCTCGCGATTGAGCCAACGGACAACTTCATCGTGAGATCGCCCATGGATATTCTCTATCTCTTCACCAAACAAACGAGCGAAAGCAGGGTTGCAACGCTCGATGGTGTGATCCGTTGCCATGATGAGAATTCCATCTGCAGACGAATCGAGTAATGCACCGAGGCGGTGCTTCTCCCGCCGCACCTGCGCATAAAGTTGGGCGTTGTTAACCGCGATAGCCGCTTGATCGGCAAAGCTTTGCAATAAATCGCGATCATTGGACGAGAATACTGTGCGATATGCTCGAAAGATGAAAGTAAGCCCCACAACGTGTTTATGCGCAATCAAGGGTAAGGCCACACCCTTGAGCAAATTTTGGCTCGACGCCCGCGTATAAGTATGCAAAAGGCGATTGATTTCTGGCAGTTCAAAGCGAGCCGGGTCTTCGTAATCTGGCACCATTGTTAGCAAAGAATCAAGTTGACGCAAAAATGTTGGTGTAAGGCCGTGGGAAGCCGCCACCTTCCACCCGCCTTGCTCCTCGCGTAAGGCAATCAATCCAGCTTGACCGGCCAACATCTCCACAGCGACGCGCAGGATGCGCGCCAGCAACTTATCTAAATCCAATTCCTGGGTAATTGCACGAGCAATTTCTAGCAAATAGTCGCGTTGGCGGCTGCGGAAGTCTGAAAGCATAAGTCTAATTGTTATTCTTTTTCAGCGAGGGTGATGGCATGTTCGAGGATTTTCAAGCTCTCGTCAATTTGATCCTGGCTGATACACAGTGGCGGGGAAATGCGCATCGTGCTGGGACCGCTTCCCATGATTAGTAAACCATGTTGGAAGCTCAACTCCGTTACCCTATCGCGTAAGGCTTGATAATGATCACGCGTTTCACGATCTTTGACCATGTCTACGCCAATCATCAATCCGCGGCCGCGCACATCTCCGATGTGGGGATGACGGACTTGTATTTCTGCTAACGCGTCCATCATATATTCTCCAACTTTAGCCGCATTTTGCATATACTCATCTTCTATCAAATCGATGGTAGCCAAAGAAGCAACACAGGCCAACGGGTTACCCCCGTAAGTGTTACCGTGGGCACCTTTAGGCCAGGTCATGATGCTCTTTTTGGCAATAATAGCCCCCAACGGCACACCCGATGCAATTCCCTTAGCCGCGCAAATGATGTCTGGTTCAGCCCCGAAATGCTCGATAGCCCACCACTTACCAGTGCGCCCCATGCCGGCCTGAACCTCATCGGAGATCAACAAAATTCCGTAACGATCACATAATTCACGCAATGCGGGGAAGAAGCTAGCCTCGGGTAACACGTACCCACCCTCACCCTGGATCGGCTCTATTACCACACCGGCAACATCCTCAGGAGGTAAAAGTCGGCCCAAGATTTCCTCTTCGATGTAGCGGACTACTCGTTCCCCGTAAGCCTCACCAGGTTTTGTTCGCAGCATGGGGCGGTAAGGATCAGGAAAAGGCGCGTGTACAACACCATTCATCAAAGGGAAAAAGCCGCGTCTGTAAACGGGCTTAGTAGCAGTGAAGGCAAGCGATCCCATCGAGCGTCCATGAAATGCGCCCAAGAAGCCAATAAAACCACTCCGTCCGGTATGATATCGGGCCAGTTTGATAGCGGCCTCGACACTTTCGGTGCCGGAGTTAGTCAAAAAGCTGGTAGCATCTTCCGAGAACGGCGCAATACTATTCAATCGTTCGGATAGCTCAACCCATTTAGGATGATAATAATCCGATGAAATATGCAGGAATTTTTCGGCCTGCTTCTTTATCGCATCGACAACTTTTGGATGGCTATGCCCCGTTGCGGCAACTGCAATCCCGGCTGCTAGATCTAAATAACGATTGCCATCCACGTCCCAAACCTCAGCTCCCTCGCCGTGATCCATCACAAACGCAGCAGCTCGTGGGTAAGAGGATGAAACAACACGAGCATCACGCTCGACAATCGCTTTGGCCTTTGGGCCGGGTACATTTAAAGTTTTCATTAAGAACACTCCATTTGTCTATCTTATATATTTTTTATCACCAATTATGAGAATTATATCACTCCCCAACTCGTGACCTCAAATGACATCCATCCTTACTTCGAAGATACGGTATAATCTACCACCATTATGGAACACACCTTCACTTTCGATCTTCTAGCACAAGATGACCAAGCCCGGGCCGGAGTATTTCACACTCCCCACGGTGAGCTGCACACCCCTCTCTTCGCCCCGGTGGGGACTCAGGCAACCGTCAAAGCGGTCACCCCGGCTCAACTTGACGAGATTCAATCCAGCCTGATTCTGGCAAACGCTTATCATCTATATCTTCGCCCCGGGGATGAGTTGATCTCCGAAATGGGAGGGCTGCACGAATTCATGAATTGGCCCCATCCAATCTTGACCGATTCGGGCGGGTTTCAAGTTTTCTC
>JAYELX010000435.1:0-2121 GCA_034717875.1 Chloroflexota bacterium
GCCAAGATAACGCCGCATAGCGGACATCCTGCGCAGCAACACAACTTAATTTTACCCGCGATGTGGACTGCGCGTAACCCCGCCAGCACCGATTGCAAATGACCATCGCATTTTGTGACCTGTCTTAACGACACCATTTCCTTTGCGCGTTCTCCGTTCTTAGCCAATGCGCCGCACCCCAAAATCTACCAATCCATTCCGCTGACAAAGAATCTGACTGCCAAACACTGGGTTCGCAAATCATAACTTTCGACTGCGCTGCCACCCCACGCTGCAACCCAGTTCGAACATAACTAACTTGGCTGCCCAACATTCAATGGCGAACGTACAAAACCTACGCTCTATTTTCGCCAACCATCTTTTTGGGAAGTTGCTGCGGATCGAATAACCCAATCATAAAAAAGAGACTTGAATCCGTTCTTGGTTAAAATAGATAGCCGTTACATATAACGGTTTATTCACCGGCTTGGCGGGTTTGCAGGACTCCGCTGTTTTGAAAACTAGATTATTTGCTCCGAATGCCCATTTTCGCGGCCGCTTTAGCCAAGTCCGGTGCAATTTGGGTTGTGCGGCTCTTTGCATTGACGCATGTTTTGAATAGAATGCCGCCTTGATTTTGAACCGAAAAAACGTCTCTGCACGACAAAAAACATTACGCTTTCCTGGAAACTCATCACGCAAATTATAACGAAGGCGGGCAAGTTTGCGGTGTTAGCACACAACTTCGTTTTCAATGCATCAAAGCAAATTTGCCGACCGGCTTTGCACTCATACCCTTTGTTTTCAACGAAGCGGCTTTGGCGTGGGATTTTTCCGATTTAGGATACTATTCCGTGCCAATGCCGCGATCTTCTCTTCGAATAATCTCGCAT
The DNA here is from genome assembly GCA_034717875.1 of Chloroflexota bacterium. GTDB lineage: Bacteria > Chloroflexota > Anaerolineae > Anaerolineales > UBA11858 > JAYELX01. Next base: position 873 of record JAYELX010000435.1, read on the forward strand.
AAGTGATGTCTTATTCTAAATCAGGCAATTGATCTCGAGATAGTAATAAGCGAATAGAACGAGGTGTCCTTGGTATTCTGCTGATAAATCCTTTCTCTTCCAACTTTAACACCATTTGATGAATTGTGGGAGGCGTGGTTCTAAAATATCGCTGCATATCTGCTTCCGCCGGTGAAATCCCATTCAGTTTGGTGTAGTAGTAAATGAAGGCCAGATATTGACCTTGCTTGCGTGTGTATTCAGCCATGTTATCCTGACTCAATTAGCCGTGCAACTTTTGAGCCGCAAGTCTTACATACGCCATTGAGAACTAAATCTTCCCCAACGACTTGACCCCTAAAATCGACCATGCTTATCATCGCCATACAATTTCCACAGTATACGTTTGATAATATTTTTTCCTGCGCCCATGCAGGAACTTCGTTCCACAATTCCAATGCTTGAGAGGTAAAATTGTCTTCCATTATCATTTCAGCATGTTCATCATTACGAATTTAGCTGCACAACGGTTTATTCACCCGCTCGGCGTCTTTGTCCCGAATCATTCTATGCAAGACACCGAACGACCTAAAATCGCGCTGCTCACCCTGAGGCGAAGCCGAGTCGGGTGGAATTTGGGTTATGAGTAACGGCGGAGAGTTGCAGACTCCGCTGGATGAATGCGCATGACATTTGGTCGAGATAACGCCGCATAGCGGACACCCTGCGCAGCAGCATAACTTGATTTTACCCGCGACGTGGACTGAGCGTAACCCCGCCAGCACCGATTGCAAATGACCATCGCCTTTTGCGGCCAATCTTATCGACACCATTTCCTTTGTGAGCACTCCGTTCTTACCCAATGCGCCGCTCCCCAAAATCTACCAATCCATTCCGCTGATGAAAAATCTAACTATCAGGCAATCGTTCGCAAACCATAACTTTCGACTGCGCTGACACCCCACGCTGCAACCCAGATCGAACACAACTAACTTAGCTGCCCAACATTCGATGGCGAACGTACAAAACCTACGCTCTATTTTCGCCAACCATCTTTTCGGAAAGTTGCTGCGGATTGTATAACCCAATCATAAAAAAGAGACTTGAATCCGTTCTTGGCTAAAAAAGATAGCCGTTACATCTAACGGTGTATTCACCCGCTTGGCGTCTTTGTCCCGAAACATTCTATGCAAGACACCGAACGACCCAAAATCGCGCTGCTCACCCTGAGGCGAAGCCGAGTCGGGTGTAATTTGGGTTATGTGTAACG
>JAYELX010000436.1:0-2118 GCA_034717875.1 Chloroflexota bacterium
CCCTCTTATGTCCGACCCAAAGTGGCCGCTATTGAGCCGACACTGATAGTGCATTGTGTGGGTGCGCTCTCAAATAGGGATTTGTTGAAGGTAGATAGCTGCTTGCGTCGAGCGTTGGGTCTCATTGAGACGGCGTTGGACGATGTGTTGGCGGAAGTGGACCTGACGACTCAGCCTGTGGCTACTGTTCAGGCACTGGCGGAGAAATCTGTGGCAGCGACTGTTGCCTATGCGTCGGCGGGCAAGTCGAGGATGGATCTTGATCGTTTGCGGAAGTTATTGTCCGGGTAATTGCCAGGACGCAGGGACGCCAAGGTTTTTTTGTTTTACTGTCTGTGCTGCGGGCTGAAAAGATTTCCAAATCGCTGAGACGCAATATGGGACACGGATTTTTGGCAGTTTTTATTTATCCGTGAAATCCGTGTTCTCCGTGGTGAGTATCCCCGACGCTAAATGTTTACCGCTATTTATGGGAAAACTAGAGTTTCGTCGAGGCTGCTTTGATGGATACAATGAGACCCCCCTCAATCCCCCCTACGCGGGGAAGCTCCCCCTTCCCTGGCAGGGACGGGGGCCGGGGGGTTAGGTAACAGCTCTGCCCCACAACATCAGCCTTGGTCAGCAAGTTACTTCACAGCAAATGACGCGGTATTTTCGGGCTGGGATGGTGTGCTGGCGCGGATCATGACTGCCTGGCGTGAAAACATTGTGGATACCCGGGTGTTTCGTCGAGGCTGCTTTGCTGGCTACAATGGCTACCGGCAAGCGAAATTAGCTATCAAACTACGGTTGACAACCCACTAGGCATGTCTCCGACAATTGTGGCTCTGGCTCGGCGCTGCGCACACGTCGCTTCCATCTAAATCATGGGCGGCAGGGCCAGCGCTGATTCTTTCAGGACTCAGGACCGGCTCCTGCCGCCACTCCCGATCCGGACGTGAGACTTTTCGCAGACCATGGGGCCGTTGACCCCCGGCTTGCCCCCGACACGCTCCGCGTGTGCAAATCGGCGGCCACACGCGCTTGCAGCGAGCTTCCTGGCGGAGGTGTTCACGCCGCAGCCGCTCGGCGGTGAGTTCGGCACCGTTAGCGCGCCGCGTGCAAAATGGGATAAATGCGCTGACTAACGAATTAAAGATGGATTGAAATAATTATCCAAACTAACGGCGAGCAAAACTATGAAATTTGAATGGGATTCACACAAGAACACGGCTAACTTTCAAAAACATGGGCTTAATTTCGCTGATGCGCACCTGGTTTTTGAATATCCAATGTTGGTCAAACTGGATGTTCGCAAAGACTATGGTGAAGACCGCTGGACTGGGATTGGCTTATTGAATCTGCGTGTCGTAGTGATTGTATTCACCGAACCATACCCCGACGTTATTCGGGTAATCTCTTTTAGAAAGGCTATAAGCAATGAACGAAAACAATTTGAACAAGCCTACCGCGACGGATTTGGAACAACTTGATGCTATGACGGATGATATGATTGATACTTCGGATATTCCGCCCTTAACAGAAGAATTTTTTGCGACGGCGAAATGGCGGATGCCACAGCCCAAAGTTCAGGTTACGGTAGAAGTAGAACCCGAAGTTTGGGAATGGTTCAAGGCGCATGGCGACCGCTATCAACAATATTTAACGGCGGCGTTGCGGGTTTATGTGTTAGCGCATCAATTGCCAACAAAGTAAAAAGGCGCGGTTAACACGGCGTCAACTCGACGCGGCTGCGCCGCAGCCGCGTGGCGGATGCCGAAATAGTGCTACAAACAGTGTCCAGTGGTGTATGCTGGCCAGACGAAAAGCGATGTTTTTGCAGCAACGTTAGTGTCACGAAGTATTCGCTATAGCTGGCTCCCAGTGCCCCCATACCGGCACAATGTCCCCATTTAGGGGCAGTAGCCTAAAATTAAATGGCGCTTTTCCAAGCAACTGACCCCCTAGTGTCATTCCGAGCCACCAAAAGTCGCGCAGCGACTGCCAGGCAGCGAGGAAGCTACCGCTAAGTTCCCGTAATGAGCTACGCAAGTAGTAGCTTCCTCGCTGGGCGCGTCGCTAACGCTCCGCTGGCTCGGAATGACAACCCTGGCTGTCTGATCGTCACCGGGAACGATG
>JAYELX010000437.1:0-2108 GCA_034717875.1 Chloroflexota bacterium
CCCCGAAATCTGTTGAAATCAAGAAAAAAGAAAATCAAGGCTGGTTTTATTGGTTGGCCTGGGTTGTAGCCTGGTTACTTATTACCGTAGCATTATATTTGTGGCTGCAGCGGGGACTAATACCGAGAACGATTGCTGCACCAACCAGAGAAATAACCCCTCGTCCTACGATGACTGCACTTGAATTCTTCGATAATGATGTCGTTCTCCCTATTTATCAACACGGTAGAGCATTATCGAGTATTCGGCGGCGCGTCATATTGAATACCCTGATCCCAAACCGGTCGCGCACCGAAGTTGTCGAATACACTGTCGGTCGGGGAGATTCGGTTTTTGGCATTGCTCGGACATTCGGGATTGAACCTGAGACAGTGCTTTGGTCCAATTACGATGTGCTGCAAGATGATCCTCATTCCCTTTCAACCGGGATGGAATTGAGGATTCCGCCAGTGGATGGAATCTATTACCAATGGCAAGAAGGCGACATTCTCGAATCCATAGCCAGTGAGTTCGAAGCTGATGAGGAGGATGTGCTTGCATGGGCCGGCAACCGGCTGGATTTAACTGACCCCCAGATTGAAACGGGAGCCTGGGTAATGATCCCTAATGGGCAGCGAGAAATCCAACAATGGATCATACCCGTGCCGGCGCGCGGCTCGGCGGGTGTTTCGACTGGAATGTATGGCGCTGGCGCATGTGCGGGCGGATACGATGGCATCTATGGCAGCGGCGCCTTCATTTGGCCGACGAACTACCACACCATATCGGGGAACGATTATTGGTCGGGGCATCTGGCCATTGATATTGGCGTTGCCACCGGCGGCCCAATTGTAGCCTCAGATAGTGGCGTGATAATGTTTGCTGGTTGGGCTGTGGGAGGCTATGGTTTCGCTGTGGCTATCGACCACGGCAATGGCTACCAAACCCTATACGCCCACCTCAGCAGCGTCAATGTGAGCTGCGGTCAGAGCGTGCGACAGGGTCAATTCATTGGGTTGGGAGGCAGCACCGGAAACTCTACAGGCCCGCACCTACACTTCGAAGTGCGTTATCAGGGCGGCTTTGTCAATCCCTGGTACGTACTCCCCGCGCCGTAGAGCCGCCGAACAATGTTTTCGAACTTATCTGGCGACATCGCCCTGCGGTACTATCTGCCGACATCGCTCTGCGGTGTCACCGTAAACATGACGCTCCGCGTCCCAACGCAGAGCGTTAGCACCGGGCGTTCCCACGCAGAGCGTAGGAACGAGCGCATTTTCATTATCTGGCGACATCGCTCTGCGGTGTCACCGTAAACATGACGCTCCGCGTCCCAACGCAGAGCGTTAGCATCGGGCGTTCCCACGCAGAGCGTAGGAACGAGCGCATTTTTATTATCTGGTGACATCGCCCTTTATCTGGTGACATCGCTCTGCGGTGTCGCCGCAAATATAACGCTCCGCGTTGCCCATGCAGAGCGAAACACGTTTGCGCTTTGCGTGCCTTTGGCAAACGTGTTTCGAGTGAATTCATTCACGGTTGCTCCCTCACATCCATCACATCCCTCACCCTAGCCCTCTCCCATTGGGAGAGGGGACTATTCCTTCTCCCTTCGGGAGAAGGTTAGGATGAGGGAAAAAAGAAAGGAATCTTATGTCAAACGAAACATCAGAAATCAAAACACATACAATAGCAGAAACCAAAAACTACGCCGCCTGGTTGGCCGAAGAACTTGATGGTGAAAACACATACCATTTGGAACTAAACAACGTAACCTTGCATTTTTTCGATGAAGAGTGGCAAGAATTCATCGCCTTGGCGCAGGCTCTGGTAGAGAAGAAAAAATAACGGTAGTGGTTAGATGGTAAGTGATGACTCGGTTACACAGGTGACAGTCACTTACCGGCCAGGCATAAATCAGGCGTTTTAATGCTTTGCGGGTATATTTTTCTAGCCAAAGTCCTGAAGTAAGTGACTGTCACCTTTCGCCATAACTTACTTCGGTACTTGCTCAAAATATTGTTGGTTTGTACAAGAACAGTTCACTTATCCTCTAGTCCGAATGGACTTTGCAATATTAGCACGGTCGGTTTACCGCCCTGCGGGCAGCGCAGAATCAACAATTGCTT
>JAYELX010000438.1:0-4813 GCA_034717875.1 Chloroflexota bacterium
GGCTTCTTTTAATTCCAAAGCGTTTCCCACAGCAGCTCCCAAGGGTTGATTCATGTCCGAAAGCAGGGCGACCACTTTCCGTCCGGCTAAATGCCCAATATCTACCATCAAGACAGCCAACTCGCGAGCTTCATCTAAATTTTGCATAAATGCGCCCACGCCGAGTTTGACGTCCAGCACAATGGCCTGGGTTCCAGCCGCGATCTTTTTGCTCATGATGGATGATGCTATCAGAGGCATAGATGGGACTGTGCCGGTGACATCTCGCAGGGCGTAAAGTTTGCCATCGGCAGGCGCCAAATCGGCAGATTGCCCGGTGAGGACGATGCCGATATTTTGCAGCTGGGCCATAAATTCATCGGTGGTCAGATCGCAGCGATAGCCGGGAATTGATTCCATTTTGTCGAGGGTTCCGCCAGTGAAGCCCAACCCCCGCCCCGACATTTTGCCGACCGGCAAGCCGCAAGCCGAAACCAAAGGAGCGACGACGAGGCTGGTTTTATCGCCAACGCCGCCCGTAGAATGTTTGTCTACGGCGATATAGACAACCTGCGAGAGATCGAGGCTATCGCCCGATGCAACCATCGCCAGGGTCAGATCGGTGGTTTCTTGCGGCGTCATTCCGTTGAGCAGCACGGCCATGGCCCAAGCCGCGGCCTGGTAATCGGGGATTTCGCCGCGCGTGAAGCCGCGCACGAAAAACTCTATTTCTTGCTTGGTTAATTCTTGTTTATCGCGTTTTTTTTCGATGATGTCTACAAATCGCATTTATCGCTCATTTCTCCTGTAATTTTTCCCACGCGCCCACCCACGGGGTTCCCATGCGGTGACGCTTCGATACACTGACATTGCTCAATTCTTGGCCCACTTTTGCTGCAATCTGTGCAACTTGGCCCCAATCTTCTGCCAAAACCGCCTTGCGCATGGCCGCCCCCAGATTCTCAGCCCAGACCCATTCCATGTGAAAGCGGTCGGCTTTGATCCAATAATCGCGCTTCTCCCAGGCTGTGACGGTGGTATCGACAGTCTTTGCGATGCCGTCCAATGAGAGCACAATAAAAGCGGCCAGATCTCGGGCGCGGTCGCTGGGTTCGGTTTCCCCCATCAGCTCGCGCAATGACAGAGAGACAGCGCGCTTCAAGCGGTTGCGGGTTTTTCCGGGGGGGTTGGGATTAATAACTCGTGACACGATGGTCTCCTTTGCGTTGATTTGATAATGTATGGCGAACACAGGCAGCGATAACATACAAAGTGCTCTCGCCCCCGCAATTCTACAATTTTATCACCAAAACGTCAAAGAAATGCCAATACCACTTGACAAAGCCTTAAAAAACAGTATCATAATAACTGACCAGCCAGTCAGTTTAGAGTAAGTAAAAAAGGAGAGAAAATAATGGAAATTCTCATTCTTATCGTCGCTATGATTATCACCGGGCTGCTGATGGGCTTTGTGGCCGGCCTGATCTGGAAAGACAACCGGCCCATGGGTGTGCAGGGTGATTATATTGTGGCTGTCATCACCGCTATTATCGTCGGCCTGCTCGATTGGTACGTTATCCCGGCCATGGGTTTCAGCGAAACGTTGAGAAACATCGGCGTGGTCCTGGAGCCAGCCGGATCAGCGCTGCTTGTATTGTGGATCATTCGCATCGCTAAAAAACAGTGAACAGTATTCAAGTATTCAGTGCACGGAAGTGGTAACAAAGTAAGTGATGGCTCGTTCCACGGCTTCGCGCAGCACACTTGTAAGTGCCCGCGGTGAAACGCTTGCGAGGGCGTTCTACTTCTCAGAACGGAGCGCAGAGCGCATAAGCGATGGGCTCGCCAAAGGCACTCGCTTCGCGACGCGACGCAGGAGCATCGTAACCAGAGAACAATGTCATCACTTACTGTCTACCCACCACCAATTCCTAAAATGACTGCAATCATCGAAACACGCGGCTTAACCCGCGACTTCAAAGACAATCGAGCTGTGAACGCCCTTGATCTCAGCATACAGGCGGGCGAGTTATTCGGCCTTGTGGGGCCTGATGGCGCGGGGAAAACCACCACATTGCGGCTCTTGGCCGGGTTGCTGTACATCACAGAGGGATCAGCCACAATTGTAGGTAACGACCTGGCGGGAGAATCCGAAGCCATCAAGTCCAAAATTGGCTACATGGCACAGGAGTTCAGTCTCTACGCCAAATTATCCGTGCTGGAAAACCTGACTTTCTTCGCTGAACTTTACGATGTAACCCCACGGGAGCGAAAAGAGCGCATGGAACGGCTGCTCACTTTTGCCGGGTTGACCGAGTTCGAAGATCGACGCGCCGTCCACCTTTCGGGGGGAATGCAGAAAAAGCTCGCCCTGGCATGCACCCTCATCCACCAGCCTCCCATCCTGCTGCTGGACGAGCCCACCACCGGGGTTGATCCCGTTTCCCGGCGGGAATTCTGGAATATCCTGACCGAATTGCACCTGAATGGGACCACCATCATTGTCAGCACACCTTATATGGACGAGGCCGACCGCTGTTCACGCGTGGGTCTGATGTACGCAGGCAAGCTTGTTATTTGTGATACCCCCCAGCACATCCGCTCTCAGCTCGAGGGTGAATTGATTGAAATTTTCCCCGAGGACTGGCGGGCAGCTCATCAACTAGTAAAAACTTTGCCCGGTGTACTAGAAGTTCAAACCTACGGAGAATCGCTGCACTTATTTGTTGACTGTGGGGAAAAACGGCTCCGCCAAATCAAGAAATCGCTCGACAAACATGAAATCGCATATACTGGAGCCAGGTTGGCCCCCACTCGCATGGAAGAGGCCTTCATTTCCCTCATCCATGGGATGGAAATCGATACAGAAAAACCAGCAGGCTAATTGCAATCAATATGTCTATTCGTCACATCTGGGCTGTCACCCGCAAAGAATTTCAACATATCTTCCGAGACCGAAGCACGTTGTTCCTGGTACTAGTCACCCCCACGGCGCTGCTTTTGCTGATGGCTTATGCCCTCACGGTGGACATTCAACACGTCCCCGTCGCCATATTGGATTATGATCGCAGCCCGCTCTCGCGCACTTTCGTCCAGCAGATCACTGCCGGGGAGGACTTGGACATCTACGCGCAGGTAGAGACATTCGACGAAATCGAAAGTATGCTGATGCACGAAAACATCAAAGCTGCCCTGATCATCGGGCCAACTTTTGCCAGCGATCTCAATACGCTGAAGGGACTGCCGCTGCAGGTCATCATCGACGGGACCGAACCGGAAAGTGGTGCTTTCGCTGTTGACCATATCGCCTGGCGCGCGGAGGAATTCGTCAATCAGGCTATCTCCACCCAACTCCAAAGTATGGGCATCTCGATTGAATCTATACAGCCGATTGATTTGCGCGTGCGTACATGGTTCAATCCCAGCTTGAAGCCCCGCAACGACATTATCCCCGGATTGATTTCGATGGTGTTGGGAATGCCGGCCCTTTCTGTCGCCTTGACATTGGCACATGAACGCGAACACGGCACCCTGGAGCAGCTCATGGCTACCCCCATCAAACGAACCGAACTCTTGCTTGGAAAGATGATTCCATATATTGTCGTCGGGTTGATCAATGTTATCGTGATTCCCACCATTGCCATAGCCTTGTTCCACATCCCGTTCAATGGGAACTTTTTGCTCTTTTTTGGACTTTCAGCCATCTTCCTTTTCTCCATCTTGAGCATGGGCATCATTATTGGTGTTTTCATGCCCACGCAGGCGGCTGCGCTTGCGCTCTCTTTCTTGGTGATCTTTTTTCCCGGCTTTTTCTTGACTGGTATTTTCTTTCCAATCGCGTCCATGCCGGAGATTATGCGCATGGAAGCCTTATTCTTGCCCGGCACCCATTACGCCATCATCACCCGAGGCATTTTCCTCCCCGGTGTTGGAATGGAAGTTCTCTGGCCCTACACTTTGATGATGGGTGGGGTAGGTTTTGCCTTTGTCGGTGTGGCGGCATTGTTCTTTCGGAAGAAGCTTGGGTGAAAAAGTTACAAGTTTGCAAGTTACAAGTTTGCAAGTTACAAGTTTGCAAGTTACAAGTTTGCAAGTTACAAGTTACAAGTTGCAAGTTTGCAAGTTTGCAAGTTGTAAGTAGCATGCAAAAATTTACGCGTTTCTAGTAACAAAGTCATTCAGTGAAAGGTTAGTTTATGAATCAATCTACACCTGGCTTTGAAACCTGGCAAAAAAGCGTTCATGCCAGCATGCGCGATGACCCTTTATGGAAGTTTCAAGTTTATCCAAAAGCTCTGTTTATCTACGATTTGGCCTGGGATGATTGCAAATACCTGCTCAAAGATACACGCGGAAAAGCGGTCGCTCGTCAATTGATTCGTAGCGTTGGTTCCATCAGTGCGAACATCGAAGAAGGTTACGGGCGAGGGTATGGCAAAGATTACGCCTACCGTTTACGAATCGCCCTGGGCGAAACCCGCGAATCAAGAGGCTGGTATTGGAAAGGGCGAAAATTGCTCCCCAAAGATGTATTAGATCACCGTATACAATTGCTTTCAGAAATCATCGCCATGCTCGCCCCAAACATAAAAAACCAATACAACTACAAAAAGTGACATTCCACTGGCACACTTGCCCACTTGCCACTTGCCCACTTGCCCACTTGCACACTTGCCCACTATGTTAAGACGTATTCTCGCCCTCGTAAAAAAAGAATTCATTCACCTGCGCAATGATTGGTGGATGCCGGCATTCATGCTCTTCGGCGGAGTGCTGGAATTGTTGGCCGTCGGTTGGGCCACATCTCGCCCTATGACCAACCTGCCCTTGATGG
>JAYELX010000438.1:4913-8945 GCA_034717875.1 Chloroflexota bacterium
AAAAAAGAATTCATTCACCTGCGCAATGATTGGTGGATGCCGGCATTCATGCTCTTCGGCGGAGTGCTGGAATTGTTGGCCGTCGGTTGGGCCACATCTCGCCCTATGACCAACCTGCCCTTGATGGTTTGGGATCAAGATAAAAGCGCAGCCAGCCGCGCCGTGGTGGTATCGCTGGAGAACACGGGCACATTCGCTCTAGAAGAGCACGTCGATGATATGGATACAATCGAACAAGCTCTCGTCCGCGGGAAAATCAACGCCGCCATCATCATTCCGCCCGATTATTCCGTAGAAATGAACTCCGCGACCGGGCAACCCATCCTATCCGTTATTCTCAACGGGGCCGAAAGCATCCCGGCCAAAGAAGCTCTGCGCGCCATCGAAGGAGTCGCCAGAGATATTGGAGAGGATATTACCATCCAACGCCTGGGCCTAAACCCCGACACATTTGCCGGATTCGATTTCAGCCTGCGCGTCTGGTTCAATGAAACCCTCAGCGAGGCTTTATATACCACTCCAGCCGAACTGGGCCTGATGCTCGAATTCACCGTGCTTCTTTTCGCGGCAATTTCTTTCTCACGCGAGCGTGAATTGGGTACATTGGAACAATTGCTAGTGATGCCTTTTTCTTCTCTGGAAATCATGATCGGTAAATCCATCCCTGTGGTACTGATTGGCTTCTTCGATTTCGTGCTAATGCTCAGCATGACGCACTTCGCTTTCGATGTGCCGGTGCGGGGATCATTACCCCTTTTGCTGATACTTGCTTTCGGGTATTTGTTGGTCGAGTTGAGCAAAGGTATGGTAATTTCTGTGATATCACGGTCTCAACACCAGGCATTTTTACTAGTAATGCTCTTCGGGATGTCAGACTTTATGTTCACGGGTTATGCCGCCCCAGTAGACAGTATGCCTCAGGCATTGCAATATGCAGCCAATCTGGTACCCGCCCATCATTGGCTGGCTATTCTGCGCGGTATTCTGCTCAAGGGAGCAGGTTTAGACATTCTTTGGCCGCATGTACTCGCACTGGCTTTGTTGGGACTAATTATTATCACATTTTCATGGCGTTTTGTGCGCCACACCTTAGACTGAGGAAAGTAGGTAATGGTGAAAGGTGACAATCACTCAGCAATTCCCGCTTTGTATCTAGAAGCAGACTTCGTAAGTCTTTGAAAACGCATTTATTGGCGAAATAGGTCACTGGAGACTTCCGAAGTCTTGACATTTCCTCATACCGGGAATTGCTGACAGTCACTTAACAATTAGGCTTGATTAAGGCTATATTATAGTTTTGCAAGCTTATGTTCCCAACAAAAGCTATAAAGTAAGTGACTGTCACTTGTTTAACCGAAGCATTACTTACTATTTAGTTACCACCGACTGAGGAAAACCATGCCCGCGAATCAACCTGCGATTATTGTCCGAAACCTAACAAAGCAATTCGATAGCTTCACCGCTGTGGACAAAATCAGCTTCAACGTCAACTACGGAGAGATATTCGGCTTCCTCGGCCCCAACGGGTCCGGTAAAACCACAACGATTCGAATGATGTTGGGTTTATTGCAGCCAACCGCGGGAACAGTGGATGTTTTGGATATAAGCGTCAACCAGGGAGCTCGCGAGCTTCGACCACGGGTTGGCTATATGTCCCAACGATTCAGCCTATACAACGACCTGACTGTACTTCAAAATCTACAATTCTACGGTCGAGCTTATGGATTGAGCGATTCTAAGCTTGAAAGCCGCATCAAAGATGCTATCGAAATGGCCGGGCTGACGGGGAACGAGCGCACTCCCACCAAAGATTTGTCCGGTGGGTGGCGTCAAAGGCTTGCACTCAGCGCGTCTATCCTCCACCGGCCCGAAGTGGTATTCCTGGATGAACCCACCGCCGGGGTTGACCCTATCTCCCGCCGGGCTTTCTGGGATTTGATTTATGAATTCGTCGCTGAGGGGATCACGGTTTTCATTACCACTCACTACATGGACGAAGCCGAACACTGCCACCGCTTGGCTTTTCTCCAACGCGGGCAAATCATTGCCTATGGGTCTCCGGAACAAATCAAAAGAGAGACAATGAGCGGGCAGGTACTCGAAATTGCGCCATCGGACGCAATTAAAGCCATTAAAATACTTCGAGCAGCTCAACAATCAGGCAAATTCCCCCTCGAAGAGGTTGAACTTTACGGCTCACTCGTGCACGTAGTCGCCCCTAAAATGACGAAACTTAAGCACGAAATCGCTGCCGAACTTAGTAATGCAGATATAAGCATTGACCAAATGGAAATTATCGAACCATCGTTGGAAGATGTGTTCATCGCATGTATGCACTAATTGAACTTGCTCAAAGTAGAGATGTGTATTCACTCTTCACTCGTTCCTGCGCTCTTTCACTCGTTCCTACGCACTTTCACTCGTTCCTACGCTCTGCGTGGGAACGCTTGGTGCTAACGCTCTGCGTGGGCGACGCGGAGCGTCACATTTACGGCGACACCGCAGAGCGATGCCGCCAGGTATACACTCCCAAAGTGCAATGCACCTGCTATTTCACAACTTAATTTCGAGCAATTACCATCACTTTGTATTTAGTTCCCTGGCTACCTGGTAGTTTATAAATCAATCTGTGAATGGAGTATAAACATGAAACCATACCGAAAAATTTTTCTCCTAACTTTAGTTTTCATGCTGGCCGCCTGCACCTTGGGGACGGAATCAGCAGATGAAGCTATACAGGCTTCAGGAACAATCGAGGCCGTAGAAGTCACCATTGCCGCGGAAAAAGGAGGGCAAATAGCCGAGGTTTGGGTAAACGAGGGCGACAAAGTCCAACAAGATGATCCCTTGTTCAGACTCGAGGATAAAATACTGGATTCCCAACTTCACCAAGCTGAATCGGCACTGGCTGTAGCCCAGGCCCATTACAATCTCGTTGCCGCCGGCCTCACGGAAGAACAGCAACAAGCCTCCATCGCCGCAGCCAACCTCGAGGTTATTTCCGCTCAACAAGCCTTAGACTCACTCTATAAGAACAATGACCTTGCCTTAGCCCAAGCCCAAAAGGCAATTGCGGACGCGGAAAAGGTCATCGACGATACTCAACGAAAGCTCGATAACTACGCTCGAACCGCTCCACAAGCAGATATCGATCAGGCCTTCGCAAACATGGTTCTGGCCAAGGATAAACTCGATGATGCTATAGAAGATTTCGAAGATAAAGAAGACAAACCTGAAGACAATCTTCAACGGGCTGCGTACCTCAGCAAGAAAGCACAAGCTCAAAAAGACTACGATGCCGCAGTACGTCTTTACAACAACCTGTCTGGCACCGGGGACGAACTCGATATCGCCCAGGCCGAAGCCGATCTAGCTATAGCGCAGGCCTCATTGACTGACGCACAGCAAGATTACGAAACTCTGCAAGCAGGCCCTGATCCCGATGATGTTGCCCTTGCGGAAGCACAGATCAAATATGCCCAAACGCAATTAGCACTCGCCAAAGTAGAAAGCCCTACAAAAGAAGAATTGGCGGTTGCACAAGCCCAAGTAGATGCTGCTAGCACTAACCTTGAAGCTGTTCAAGTGCTCATTGACAAACTAATAGTCTCTGCTCCTATCAGCGGCACTGTAACAACCCGCAATGTGGAAACCGGCGAGGTGATCCAGCCAGGGCTGGCAACTATGACAATTAGTCAAATGGATGAGCTTACTGTAACGGTATATATTCCTGAAAATCAATATGGGAAAATCAACCTCGGCGACTCCGCTCGACTTAAAGTTGATTCCTTCCCCTTGAAGAACTTCGATGCAGCCGTCACCCGCATAGCAGACCAGGCCGAATACACCCCCCGCAACGTACAAACCCAGGAAGAGCGACAAACTACCGTTTACGCCGTGGAGCTATCCGTAGATGACCCCGAGCTCAAGCTTAAGCCAGGGATGCCAACGGATGTTGTCTTTGGTGAGTAGTAAATCTTACTACTTTCTGAACCATGCCTATTTACGGCTCCATTTTTTAGAATTGAACAG
>JAYELX010000438.1:9045-10775 GCA_034717875.1 Chloroflexota bacterium
TTTTTAGAATTGAACAGGCCTGTGTATTTACTGTTTTCCAAGAACATAGCCCCTGGGTTCTCGATAATACCAGGGGTTATTTTTGTGGGTCGATATGTTACAATCCACCCCATCTGTATTTACCGTCTCCCAGGTTCAACGCACTCCCAAAGTGCAATGCACCTGCTGCAGTAGGCATGAGAACTTGATAAAACCACTAAAATATATCAAACAGGAATATATGACAAACATCATCCCACCCGTAAAGGGCACTCGCGATTTTTACCCCCGAGAAATGGCTATTCGCACCTGGCTGTATCAAAAATCCAGGGAAGTCTCCGAATCCTTTGGCTACCAGGAATACGAAGGGCCTCTACTCGAATCCATCGACTTATATGCAGCCAAATCCGGAGAAGAACTGGTCAAGGAACAAGCCTTTGTCTTTCATGACCGCAGCGGCAATTTACTCACCCTGCGCCCTGAATTGACCCCTACCCTGGTGCGCATGGTGGCACAGCGGCAGCAGCACCTGCATTACCCCCTGCGCTGGTGGTCGTTTGGCCCATTTTGGCGATACGAAAGCCCACAAAAAGGACGCACGCGCGAATTCTTTCAATGGAATATCGACCTGATCGGAGAAGCCAGCGCAGAAGCCGACGCTGAGATGGTAGCAATCATGGCCTCTTTCTACCAGGCCGTGGGACTAAGCCCCAATGAAGCTGCCATCCTGATCAACAACCGGCGGCTGATGGACAAAGAACTCAAGAAATTAGGGATCATGCCCGAACAACGCTCCGATGTCTTCCGTTTGATAGATCGAAAAGAAAAGCTTTCACCCGAAGACTGGAGAGATTATGCCATCAACCTGGGATTGACACTAGAACAATTCGACCAGCTCGAAGCCGTATTATCAAATCAAGATTTATGGAAAGATTCCGATGAATTAATCCGCTTCTTCGAGGCCATAGACGCACTAGGTGTGAGTGATTATGTCCGCTTTGACCCGCAAATCATCCGCGGTTTGGATTATTATACCGGTACCGTCTATGAAGGCTGCGCCCTGACGGGGGATCTTCGCCGCGCAGTTGCGGGAGGCGGCCGCTACGACAATCTACTCAGCGACGTGGGGGGAAACCCGCTCCCAGGCACAGGATTCGCCATGGGCGATGTGGTTCTAACCCTGCTGCTGGAAGAACTGGGACATCTTCCGGGCAACTTAGAAGCATCCCCGGCCCCGGTGCTGGTTACCGTTTTCGATCAAAATCTGCTGCTAGACTCGTTCAGAATAGCAGCCAGGCTGCGCCGAGCCGGGCTGAAAGTAGCTTGCTACCCCGCAGCGGACAAGTTGGGAAAACAATTCAAATATGCCAACAGGATCGACGCCCGCGTAGCCCTAATCCTCGGCCCAGACGAACAAGACCAAAACCAGGTCGCGGTAAAAAACCTGATCAACCGCGATCAACAAACAATTCCCCAAGACAAAGCCGTGGAAA
Source organism: Chloroflexota bacterium (assembly GCA_034717875.1). Classification (GTDB taxonomy): domain Bacteria; phylum Chloroflexota; class Anaerolineae; order Anaerolineales; family UBA11858; genus JAYELX01. Next base: position 10,518 of record JAYELX010000438.1, read on the forward strand.
CAATTCGCCAAATCCTGTCAATGCAAAAAGCCACCGACTGAATCTGGCGGCTGGTACGGGAAACATGTTTGTCGGTGGCACGCAGAGCAAAACACGTTTGTAGGGTACATTTTAAGAGTCTACTGAAAAAAGGTGTTTGTAGATTTCCATTTGAGAGACAAGGCCCTAAAAACCGGGGGTTTCCAAGTTGCTATCCCTTAAAGCATCTGTTTTCGATAGCAAAGTGGGATGTTTGCCACAGCGAATATCAAAAAAACC
>JAYELX010000439.1:0-2104 GCA_034717875.1 Chloroflexota bacterium
TTATTCCACGACAAAGTACTGACCATCGGCGAGGTCAAGCGGTACATGTTGAATCAGGGCATCCCCGTAAGGCCGGTGGGAGTGATAAATGATGAATGATGAATGATGAATGATGAATGGTGAATTTAAAAACGATAGGAGATCGAAAATGAAAACAGCTTTACTTTCAGCGGGGTAGCTCGAGCCGGTCTCCTGACCGTGCTCGTGGTTACTCGGTCAGGTACCCCAATGCCCTTGGGTACGCAAAGCGACGGCATGCTACGCGAAGACCGGTCACAGCTAAATTGCCCCTACTTTTTGAGATAATACCGATAGGAGATAAATAATGAAAATTGCTTTACTTTCAGTTTGGGATAAAACTGGACTGGTTGATCTGGCCCAAAAATTAACATCTGCTGGTTGGCGTTTGATTGCCAGTGGGGGCACGGCCCGCGCTCTCGAAGATGCTGGTCTGGCGGTCACACCTGTTACAGAGATAACAGGGCAGCCAGAGATGTTCGCTGGACGTGTCAAGACGCTGCATCCTGCCATTCACGCCGGGTTGCTGGCCCGCGACACAAAAGCCGACCGCGCCGACCTGGCCGCTCAGGGCTGGAATCCCATCGATCTGGTGGTCGTCAACCTCTATCCTTTCGAGGATATAACCTCACAACCCGATACCACCCTGGAAACAGCCATCGAGCACATTGACATCGGCGGCGTGGCTTTGTTGCGCGCCGCGGCAAAAAATTACCAGCGCGTCACCGTCATCAGTAATCCGAGCGATTATCCGGACGATGTGGCAATCTTCGATGAGCCAGGCTATCGCCAAAGGATGGCACTAAAAGCTTTCACCACAACCGCTCACTACGACGAAATTATTCAGGCATACTTCGCCGACTTATTAGACGAACCTAGCCCGCTGCAACTGACTCTCTATCCAGTCCAGACTCTGCGCTACGGTGAAAACCCGCATCAACAAGCTGCATATTACACACCCAAAGCGGACGGCGCGCCGATGGGCGGGGAACTTCTTCAAGGAAAGCCGCTCTCTTACAACAACCTGCTCGACTTGGACGGAGCCTGGCGTACGGCCCTCAGCTTTGATGAGGCGGTTGCCGTGGTAGTCAAGCACACCAGCCCCTGCGGTGTTGCCACAGCCCCGCACGCAGAGCAAGCCATCGGGCCGGCGATTGCATCCGATCCAGTCTCGGCTTTCGGCAGCGTGATTGCCAGCAACCGCGAAATCAATGCCGCCTTTGTGAAAGAAGTTGGCGATCTCTTTGTGGAGTGCATCGCTGCACCGGGATTCAGTTCTGATGCTCTGGATTTACTCACTCGAAAGGGGAATCTGCGCTTGCTGCAAATTCCGCTTGATAATGTATTAGCGAATTACGAATTACGTTCGGTGGTGGGTGGTTTCCTGCGACAAAGCATTGACCGCGGCGATCCCGCTGAGGCCTCCGCATGGCGTGTGGCCACAAAACGGCAGCCCAACGCATCGGAAATGGAAGCCTTGCGCTTCAGCTGGAAAGCGGTTCAATTTGTCAAATCCAACGCGGTGTTATTGGCTAAAGTGGATGGGGAATTCCGATTCACAGTTGGAATCGGCGGCGGGCAGCCCAACCGGGTGGATTGCGTGCGCATGGCTGGTCAACGCGCCGGGGAACGGGCGGCGGGATCGGTTATGGCATCGGACGCTTTCTTCCCCTTCCCCGATGGCGTGCAGGTTGCCGCGCAGTTGGGCATTACCGCGGTGGTGCAGCCGGGCGGCTCGGTGAACGATGAGCAAGTCATCACCGCGGCCGACGAGTTGGGAATGGCGATGGTTTTCACCGGGGTGCGGCATTTCCGGCATTAGAAGGATGAATGATGAATGGTGAATTACTTAATGCTCAATTGTTCTGCCATTCGATGCTGACGCCAACGTTCCACGTTCCTGCTATATGACGCAGAGCATCCCAGCTTGCGTGCCAACGCGTGATGAATAATGAATGGTGAATGGTGAATGGTGAATTACTTAATGCTCAATTGTTCTGCCATTCGATGCTGACGCCAACGTTCCACGTTCCTGCTATATGACGCAGAGCGTCCCAGCTTGCGTGCCAACGCGGAGCGTAGGCAC
>JAYELX010000440.1:0-2100 GCA_034717875.1 Chloroflexota bacterium
GTCTCTGCCCTGGAAGCGGAAATAGACCAACTGGTTTACGCCCTCTACAATCTGACGCCGAAAGAGATTGCTATAGTGGAAGAAAGCACGGCAGTTAAAAAGAAATGAACCTGGAAATACAATTACATCACGCCATGATAGGCGTCGCCGATTTCGCCAATGCCCATCGCTTCGGCATTCGCTTTCGCCAGATGATTGAGCAATATGGCGCTGTTCAAGCTGCCAAGCGTTTACTCTCCACCCGGGAAGTCCAAGCAGGACTTATGCGCCTCTGGGATTTGCGTGCTCTCGGTAAGTCAATGGAAGCCCTTGTAATCCAAGATCGCTTCCGCCCCCTATTCACCCAAGATGAAATCGAAGAAGCCCACCGGCGGCTGGATGAACTGGGATACTTCGAATAGTTGTTGGAAATACGAAGCCTTGGTATCTGCTTTGGTGTGATACACTTCAAGCAGACAGCGAGGCAAATAAGTATGCGCTGCTCTCTATCGCCCTGGTGGAGTGGCGACGCAGCTATACAAACAATTCAAGAACAGGTAAACTATCATCAAATGAAAGGAGCGATGTATGAACGTCAAGACTTACCCCATAGCGTTGCCAAAGTCGGCGTTTTCAGCATTACGTAAATCTCCGACAGAATTTATTCAGGAAATGAAATATGCTGCCGCGGTTAAATGGTATGAAGCAGAGATGCTTAGCCAGGACAAAGCCGCTGAAATTGCAGGGCTTTCCCGGTATGATTTTTTAACCCTGCTGGCACAATATAATGTCTCCGCCATTCAATACACCCCCGATCTTTTAGAAGAGGAACTACGCTATGCCCGTGAAAAAGATCGTTCTTAACGCCTCTCCTCTTATTCTGCTGTGTAATAGCAAGTTGTCTTTTGTGCTGCCAAAATTGTTCTCCGAAATTGTTGTGCCGGAGGCGGTTTGGCAGGAAATTGTAAATGGATCTCATCTTGATCAGGCTGCCCAAATGCTGCCAGAGTTGGATTGGCTGAAAAAAGCGCACATCCAGACTGTACCGGATGTCGTCCGTTGGGATTTAGGGTTGGGAGAGACGGATGTGCTGAGTTTTGCCGTCAAACATAGCGGTTACACGCCCGTGTTGGATGATATGTTAGCAAAAAAGTGCGCCCGGTCTCTTGGCATTCAAACAATGGGAACAGGGGCAATCCTGATTCTTGCTAAAGAGCATAGGCTGATTGAATCGGTCGAACAATCTTTACGTAAGCTGCAACGCGCTGGTTTATGGATTTCCGAGCCGATTATTCAATTGCTCAAGCGTAAAGCCGGAGAGTGATAGCAAGTAATCTACTCATCCACCCTGGAAGCGGAAAAGATATTTACATGCCCAATCGCCCTCTCTCAATCTCTGTTGTTTTCATCTTCATAGTTCTTAATGCCCTCGTTTGGCTGGCATTCGGTGTCATCGTTGCCATTGGTATTCATCCCGCCCTTCCAAACCAGCCGCGTATCAAGGGGATAACGGCTTTCTTGTCGTTTGCCGCCTCGGGGGTCTTGCTGACATTATCCTTTTTCCTGGATAAACGCAATCGAGTAGCTTATTATCTAATGTTAGCATTCTTCGTAGTCGCCTCCCTATTGATCCTTCTGGATGAGGTAGGTTGGGTTAACCTTATTGTCCTGATCATCAACATCATTCCCATCATCCTACTTTACAAGTACAGGGCCTGGTATCTATCGCCAAAATTCCCCTTGATTTGAACCGCCATTTTATTTGTAATGCTCTTGCCGTTGCAGGGTGCCCCCCTCACTTTGCAATGGCTTCTTTTTGTTTAAAACAAAAAAAGAGCGAGACCTATTAAGTCTCGCTCTCAAAGGGAAGCAAACCCTTTGTAGAAGTTGCATTCGATACCTCCGTTGAAATCAAACTAAACTCCTCAACATATTGCCCAGCTTATCAGGCAAGTTTTGCCCATCCGAAATAACCAGACGGGGGAACAGCTCTGCGAGTCTCTCATCGTATTCATCACCCAGGTATAACCCAATGGGCGTAAAACCTTGCCACCCCAACTATGCTGCGTCTTTATGGCGCCAGTTCCGACACAAAAAAAGGAACAAAAAACCAGCCCGACC
>JAYELX010000441.1:0-2091 GCA_034717875.1 Chloroflexota bacterium
GTTGTTGGACTGAGCGCGATAGCTCATTAACTCATAAATGCGCTCTGTTTTTGTCCATCCTGGCAAGATGGAATTGAAGCGGATTCCCTCCGGGCCAAGCTCTAAGGCCAGGGTTTTTGTCAGCCCCACCGTGGCGGAACGGATGCTGTTGGAGAGTACCAGGTTTGGGATGGGTTGTTTGACTGAGTAAGATGTGAGTGTCAACACGCTGGCGGCGTTAGATTTCCGCAAGTGAGGCAGTGCCGCTCGGATGAGGCGCATGTGGCTAAGGAAGGATAATTCCACGCTGTGTTGCCAGGTTGCGTCATCAAAGGATTCGAATGCGCCTGCGGGTGGGCCACCTGCGTTGGTGACCAGTATGTCCAGGCCGCCGAGCGATTCTACCGTTTGGGCTACCAGCTTGTCGGGAGTGCTGGGATCGGCGACATCACCGGGAAACGGTATCACCTTGGTGCCGGTTTCGTTCTCCAGGGTTTGTGCGGCGGTAGTCAATGGTTCGGGGCTGCGGCTGTTGATCACCAGCGCGCAGCCCTCAGCGGCCAGTCCGCGTGCTATTGCATAGCCTAATCCTCGACTGGCACCGGTCACTAGAGCGCGTTTTCCTTGCAGTTGTAAATCCATAAGGTTTGTTCCTCTATACGTATATCACGAAATGGTTGTTTTCGTCGGCGTCGATTTATATAATCTCGATGTGATCATCCATTACAGTGACATCTGGCCAGTGGGTTTCTACCCATTGAAGAATCTTTTGCAATTTGCGTTGGACATGATTGAGGTCATTGCTTACAAGGGCGCAGGCAATGGCCGCACTTTGCCAGACATCATTGTGGTCAATTTCCGCAGCGGAGATATTGAATTCTCGATGCAAGCGCGCCAACAGCGGCTTGAGTCGGCTGCGTTTCTCTTTCAGCGAAGAGCAGCCGGGAATGTGAATGTAGATGGTGAGCAGGCCGATAATCATGGGGGAGATATAGTTTGTGGCTCTTTGGGAGTTCCCATTCCGTCCCCCCGGCAAGTTAATATCTACATCGATCTTAACAGTGGAGATGAAAGTGGCATAATGTGTTATGTTTCCCCTTATTCATATTCTGACCTACACTGGCGATCAACTAGAGCAACCTTTTCAATTTAATCGCCAAGGGCTTCAAATCATTTTGAATGGTATCCCACATTATTTTTACATCAACTTCAAAGTAGACATGGACAATGCGATTACGCATAGCCCTCATAAGGTGCCAGGGAATAGTTGGATATTTTTCTTCAACAGCATAAGGAATATCGTTAGCTGCTTCGCCAATGATGATAAAATTCATCTCGACAGCACGGATGGTTTTATCATCTTGATTGAAAGTACTATAATCCAAAGTGCGCGTAAAATCACAGATTTCTGTTATTGCCCCCAGAATGTCTCGAATGCGATCTTGCCAACCTCTAGGTGACACGAATCAACTCTCCTATTACGCGTTCTCGAATATACGGCTTCAGACTGCCAATTGTTCCCAGATCAACGTTACAGCCAAGCAATTGTTCAAGGTGATCCTGTAAGGCGAACAAGCCAAAATAACCGACCGAGCGATTGAATTCTACCAGCAAATCCACATCACTGGTTGGTGTGGATTCATTCTTGGCCACCGAACCGAAAAGCAATAGTGATTTGACACCAAATTGCTGTTCTAATTCAGTGTTATGTTTCTTTAAGATTTGGAGAACAATATCACGTTTCATTAAGATAACTGGCTCCATTTTTGTTTTCTGGTTCTTTTCGTGATAGTGGTAAAAAGGTAAGTGATAGAATTTTCTGCATGATGTAATTGTCACCTAGGTTCATTATTTATTATATAACCACCACCCTTTTCGTGTCGTTTTGCGAATATTTTTATCAGAATTTAGGGAAGTTATTCTTGGAGTCACCCTATCCAGGGGAAATTATACCATTAAGCTGCATTAACGATTATGTCAAACGAAAAACAGGCGTGATGTGATAAAATACCAGCAATTCACGTTTTGACTAAAACCAGACTTCGGAAGTCTTCGGATGCCTTTTTGTTAGCGAAATATGTCGTTCGAGACTTCCGAAGTCTTGCCTCTTCT
>JAYELX010000442.1:0-10630 GCA_034717875.1 Chloroflexota bacterium
TGCTCATTTGGAATTGAAGAAGTAAAATTGCGTAAAAAAACTCTAAAAAGACCTTTATTCGTCCCAATCACAATTCCTTCGTCATTTTTATCATAATCATCACGATATGAATCAGCAATATCATCACCCAAGCTTAAAGTCACTAAATTGTGGCCAGGCGCAAAATCTTTTATCATCCCCCCTGTCCACTTACCCACCAATGTCGCAAAATTTTCAGTATCAAACACTTGACCACGTAAGTTCCCCTCTCGGGTCACATCCTCTGAAATCACCCGCACTGTAATCTGCCTTCCTTTCAAATTGGGAAAGTTGTCTAGATACATCTGAGTATAAACCCGATGAACAACCTCTTTTGGTTGACTGGCCCACCACTCAACAAAAGGATAGTTGGCAGCAATCATAAAATCAATTCTCAAACCAGATTCTCCCGGCACATAATCTTCACTTTCAAAAGTCTCACAAAAATTAACTCTACCCTCTTCAATATTCGCTATGTTCGTACTACTATTTGACATCAACGGCTGAAAAAACTGCGGATGATCAGGATGAACCGCGTCGCTGTCAGGAAATCGATAAGCCAAGAAGTCTGAATCCCACACCGCCGGCTCACTTTCCGGAGTCTGACTGTATTGCTCACTGGTCTCATCCCATTTGTAACCCAGCAACTCCATCCAAGCACTTCTACCGTTACCTGCTTGGCCCGCGATGAGCTCCTCCATCTCCCCCCGCCCCACATGATTGACCACCACCTCCCCATCTTGATAAGAACAATAGGGATCACCTTTGGCGTCAAAGGGGGTAACGCCGACCACCTGGCCGTCTTCAGTCAATGTGGCCTTAATTTCATACGGCCGCTCTGCAGCTAGAGCGTTAAATTCAGCCTGGGCCGCGGAGAGTAAGGCTTGTTGCACTTCGGTGAGGGCTTTTTGCCAGGTTAACGCTCCGCTTTGATCCTCGACCAACGTCCAAAGCACTTCTCCGCCCGGCTGATCCAGAATCACTTCTTGGCCTTGCTCGTTCTCGCTCCGCACCGCGCAGTCCGGTAAGCCGGCGTCCTCCGGCGCGGGGAAGGTCGGCGTTGCCGGAATCGGGGTTGGGGAGGGCGTCAATGTATTTGTGGGGGTACCTGTCGGTTCCGGTGTTCTGCTTGGCGTGAGGGTAATCGTGCTTTCAGGTTGGCCTGAAGCGCAGGCTGGCAAGGAGAATAAAGCCATCAAAATAAATATCGCTGAAAATTTGGTTTTCATCTTTCCATCCTTAGCTTGGGGTGATTTGGGTGGGTTTGCATTGTTGTTGCAATTGTATCATCAATAGTATGTCATTCGTGACCCGCGGGAGGGTGATTATGCGCGCAAGTGTTGTCAGCCGGCGTGTAACCGGCGACGAATCTCGAACCCGAACCTTATACTCCAATTATTAGCACAGGGGCGGTGACAACATCTACACTGGTGATGAAATTCGGCGGCACCTCTGTTGGCAGCGCTGATTCCTTCGCTCAGGTTGCCAAAATAGTGTTAGAGCAAGCTGAACAGTGGAATTGTTTAATGGTGTTTGTCTCGGTCATGAGCGGTGTGACGGACGCGTTGATCAAAAGTGCGCAATTAGCATCCCAGCAAGACGATCAGGACTACCACGCCGTCGTCGCCGATTTGCGCTCACGTCATCATCTAGTTGTGGACAAGCTGATGTTGCCGGACGACAAGCATGCCCAACTGCTGACTGATGTGGACAAAATTATAGACAAGTTGGCGGCCTTCTGTTACGGCATTCATATCCTGGGCGAGGTCACGCCAAATCCACGCTGAAGTGATCCTGAACGCGAGTCATGAGGGGGATTGAAACCATAAAAACAAACCTCCCAGCCGCGGTCGCGTGTTTTCGACCGCGGCTGGGAAAAATTTAAGAAATTGAGGTAAATTGTAGATTGGAATGTTATTCCGACCGCCGGATTGGTAATCTGGCTTATTTGCCTCGGAGTGTTGAGATGATACGTAATTGGGGAAAAATTATCAAGACCAGCATGTCAGGGTCGATCCAATTCGACGATATGCGCTTTTTGGTTTTTTATGGTCGTAGTCTGCCCGCCGGGAAAGATGACTTTGGTTTTCTTTTTCTCACGGATGATGGTCAAACCTCGATATTTGACCGTCACAGACCAGGGGAATGGGTTCTGTCCTTCCAGGGCGACTTTTGTGGGGGAGATCAACCTGACGCCTAAAGTTTCCAGGAAGAGCGATAATGGCGCCAAACCCTGCAAGGCGTTGTGCTCCCCGATGCCGTCCCCTGTTTCGCAGTGGTAGCTGTGGGCAAAGGCTTTGTGTTTCTTCAGGTGGGCGAGAACGGCTGTCATCAGTCGAGTGACTAATTCAGCAGCTTCGTCTCGATAGCCATATTTCAACAATCCTTTTCCGATGAGAGTTTCCCATAATATTGAGATATGTTGACAGGGAGAGTCTTCTTTCTCTGTGCCCATCGATGTGCATAAAGGTATTCCAAAGGGTCGCCAGAAACGTTCCGGATTCAGGAGTGCGTTTTGGGTGATGGCATCGGCGCGTTCTTGCGTGGGCACATTAGCCCATAATGGCAAAAAGAGTGAATAATCTTGACAGGCGAGATCGACAATTTGCACTCGAACCTCATCATCCGGCCCGATATTTTGAATTTCGATATATTCCAGACTGGTGTAAACGCATTGAGTGGTAACGTTGCCTCGCTGCATGCGCCACTGGAATTGGTTTTCTGGGATGCGTTCGATCCGATCTCGCCCCGATGCGCTTGTGCCGCGTAGAAATACGATCACTTGCCGGGGCGTTTTTTCTGCGGCCTCGATGGATACCAATAGCCGAACTGGTTGATCGAATTCCCGCTGCAGGTAGATTTCCCCCGGCCCCTGTCTGCTTCCGAGCATATCCCCAGGGGGACTGAAATGTGTCTCTCGATCCCAATATCGATACATGGATATGTCGTCATCCCAACATGCATCGAGCGCGCTCTTGAGATTTTCTGCCAGAGCTTGCAGGGATGGAATCGGCCCTGTCTGCTCCAGAATCTGTGCCATCTGGATCAATATCTGAATTTCACGATAGAGTAGGGCGCATAGGGCGGGGCTTTCGCTTTGCGAGATATCTGCTCCCTGTGCCCAGGGTTGCCACTGCGAAAACGTGGAATGAGCGTCCAGCCCCGATTGCATCAGGTGCGCCCATTCGGGCAGACCGTCGCCATCCCTATCTTGTTGGGGCGTGAACCAATTCTGTACGGCATTGAGCAACTTTGGGTAGACGTTTTGCAAAAAGTCCTTATCCTCATTAACCTGATAAATTTTCCAGGCCAGGTGAGTCAAAATGGGTGTAGCCATGAGGCCGCTGCGATGACCTCCCAATCCGGGCTTCCAGTCGACGAAGCCGCTTTTTTTCTGCGTTGAGAGGAAATTTTCCAATAGCCCTCGGGCAAGTTCAGGTGCGGCTGGCAGAATAAAATCTAACAAGAAATTGGCTTCGAAGGGCGGCTGACCATCCCAAAGGTGCGTATAGTCACTACCATCTCCACATTGGGAATAGCCCTGGTCAGGCTGGCGGCTGAATACAAAAGATGGGTGGGGCAGCTGATCCGTGGGGCCGACGAAGAGACCGAAGGCGTTTTTCTGGGATAGTGCAAAGGCAGCGTCCCACTCTGAGTTGCCGCTTTCGATGTTGATCAACCCATCGTTTAGCACATCCAAATGAGCGATTTCTTCTTCCCACGGACGAGCAGCGATTTCTCTGGCCAGATTGAATGATGCGTCATGCTGATCCAATGCAGCCGCGACCCACGTAAAAATACGTTCGCTTCCTGCCAGCAGCTCGATGTCGGTGGCTAAAGCTGGATATGGCCCTGGGCTGAAGTGAGGGCCGCCTGTCATGAAGACAACGGGAGTGAGACCGTTGGTTTTCCCGCATAATATGGTCACAGCCTCGATTTCTTTGGGCTTCATGCGTTCCCCCTCCGCGGCGACTGATAGCACGGCTGCCCATTCGAAACGAAGTTTTCGTTCTGCAAGACGGTTGTTTTGTATGCTCACCCGCCCAGCAATGGCATGAGATTCTGGAACCCAATACTCGATTTGCACATCGATACCGGTGAATGGTGAGAAAGCGAGTTTGAGGTAGTTGGGGTAAAACCTGTGCACAGTGGGGGGTGCGCTGAAATTACCTGGGTTAGAGATGGCAGCATCACCCTCGACGAAGCGAGGAAAAAGTCGCAAGTTAAGCGTGCGCAACCCGAAAGTGGTTTGCAGCGATAGGGAGGCATGGTCTCCGCCGTCTAGTGATAGCTCCCAAATATGGTCGTTGGCGTAATCCGTAGGCCTACAACGGGCATCGGCCGCGATGGTATACGCTCCCGCGTCTTCGGTTCCAAGGGTCCAGTTTTTCATATAACGCATTGTAAATGCAGATGCTCAAAAGGTCAAAGGGGTAGGTGCATAAAAAAACAAGCGGATGAGAGTTTTATTCTCACCCGCTTGTTTAGTATTTGACTGACTTATTTTCCTAGTAATCACTCAGTTCCCCCTCTCGTTTCTCTCGTTCTCTCTCGTTACCACGCTCCTGCGTGGTAACGCTAGCCACAACGCTCCGCGTTCCGCGTTGACGCAGAGCGTCCCAACATCCATGCCAACGCAGAGCATTGGCACGAGGGGGACCTCTCTTGTTGCCACGCTCCTGCGTGGTAACGCTAGCCACAACGCTCCGCGTTCCGCGTTGACGCAGAGCGTCCCAATATCCGTGCCAACGAAGAGCATTGGCACGAGGGGGGACCCCTCTTGTTGCCACGCTCCTGCGTGGTAACGCTAGCCACAACGCTCCGCGTTCCGCGTTGACGCAGAGCGTCCCAATATCCGTGCCAACGCAGAGCATTGGCACGAGGGAGGGGGGCTATATCTGGAACTTCCCGTCTTTGTAGAGAAGCTCACCATCAACATTGATTTCGCTGTCTTTCTTGATATCGCAGATAAAATCCCAGTGGATGCTGGATTTGTTTTTGCTGCCGGTTTCGGGGTAGCCTGCTCCTACGGCCATGTGGAATGATCCGCCGATTTTCTCGTCGAAAAGAATGCTCTTGGTGAATTGTTGAATACCATAATTTGTGCCGATGGCGAATTCGCCCAGATAGCATGAGCCTTCATCGCTGTCCAGTTGGGTGATTAGATACTGTTCGTTTTTCTCGGCGCTGGCTTTGACCACTTTGCCGTCCTCGAACTCAAGCCGGACGCCATTTACCTCGCGTCCTCCTCGGATGGCGGGATAGGTGAACTTTACCCATCCATTAGCGGAATCCTCTACCGGGCCGGTGAAAACCTCTCCGCTGGGCATGTTATTTTTACCGTCTGAGTTGATAAAGACGCGGCCATCAATGGAAAGAGTCAGGTCGGCGTTGGGACTCTTGACAGTGACGGTTTTCTTGCCATTTAGCCAGTCGATGATTTTTTGCTGCTCAGTGTGGATTTTCTGCCATTCGGCGACGGGATCGTCTTTGTCGGCGAAAGTGGCTCCATAGACGAAATTTTTATATTCGCTGAGACTCATATCGGCTTCTTGAGCATAGGCCGGGCACGGGAATTGGGTGGTAATCCAGCGCAGTTCTTTGGCTGCCGCACGGCGCATGAAGGTTTCGGTGAGTTCTCTATTGGCGACGGCCTGAGTGCGTTCTTTCTTGGGATCTATGCTGGTCAGCGTGCGAGTGTTGGTTGTGGCGCGAATGTTGATGAGCACGTCGCCTTCGTCGGAGAGCATTTTCTTGACGGGCGAGACCCATTCAAGCTGTGCATCGCTGGCTTCGCGCATAAATGCCTCCGTGATGCCGTCGCTGCCGAGCTGAATCGTGGAGTATCCACCTGCTTTTGTTACCAGCCGGATGACTTCGGCGATCAACGGTTCCGCGATTATGTCGCCGCGCACCAAAACCCAGTCGCCGGGCTTGACTTCAACAGAATAATTTACCAATAGTTCAGCGAGTTTGATTAAGCGGGGATCGGCCATGAAAGCCTCCTCGTATTGGTGGGCTAAGTCTTTTGGTAGTTATTTTCCACATAGCGATTGGGTTCACTTCCCAATCAATTTTTACATTTACTCTTGATTCACCCTCGCGCAGCACCCCTTGCGGGCTGACACTGGAAGTCATTGGTAGGTGTACTGACGTCTCCAGAAACATCTAAGATTGTTGCGCTACTGAAATTTGATTTTGAAGTTTTTCAATAACTTCAGGATTCAGACCAATCTCTAGCTCAACTTCTTCTCGCCCGTCTAGCACTTCTTTGATTTCTTCGAACGAAGCTTGGCCCAAACTCTGTAATAGCGCAATATATGCCGCTCGTTGCTGCCGAATTACTTTATCTGGCACTTCTTGTACATCATAAGCTTGGGTCACTTGACGCGTCAGAGCATAGACTACATATTGATTGATTGAAATGCTCTCATATTCTGCCAATGCTCTGACTTGATTATGAAGTGTATTGGGCAAGCGGAGGGTTAGTCGACTCATTTTTCTACTCCGATTCTATTTGTTCTGCCAAATGATTTGTAAACTTTACAGGATTCATAACCTGTAAACCTAGTGATTCTTCAGCCAACCGAAAATCTCTTACGTTGAATGTTACAACTACTGCTCCCGCATTCATTGCACAATCAATGACGTGTTCATCACCCGGATCAGGTGAACTTGGCCGCCAGGAAAAATATGTCACCATAAATTCCGTTTTTGAAAGCAATGTGCCCAAGACAGGTTTTATTCTTAGCCAACGCGTTTCTGATAACTTGCGGGATAAAACATCTACATATTCATAGGCCAGTGCATTTGAGATGTAAACATCCAGTAATCCTGCCAGCCACGCTTCGATAATCAAACCTGCTACGCCGCCTTTCTTGGTCAAACCTTCAAACACGATATTTGTATCAATTACAACACGAAGCGGTGAAGAACCATCCATGACGCTATTATAACACTATAATTAATGCCGATATTGAAATTTCCCTATGTTTCGGCAATTATTGTACACCTAACGTTGGTGTAAGATGCCCGCCGACTTTGCACCCGCAACCCAATTTTACCAGAACCCAAACACAAGAAAATCGCGCCGAATCCCCGAAGCCAAAGGCGGGTCGGCTTAACACGGGGTTGGGCGCATTATCTTCTTTTGCGGAATCACTGATTTAAAAGAATTTGTCCTTTTCTTCGATAATAAGAAATTACTAAATTCTCTAAGAAAATTCTCGCGGTTTGTGAATGTAAATTATTGAGTTGTACCCACATACCATTCATTAACACTTGCTCTACTAATAAATACTCTAAGCCCACTCGATAACCTTTGTTAATAAATCTTCGAAATTCTTGGTGAAGTCGTAAGTTTGTACTTGAACTATTTGAATGAAGAAGACTTCTTATTCTATTCGGGCATAATTGTTTTGTTGTTCCTACATACATGCATTCGGGCTGTTTGCGGTCTTCTCCAAAAACATTCCAACGATAGATTGATGGATATTTATAATTTTTGTTCATATACGATGTAATCGAATCAGGGAAAAAATACTCTTGATTATGCTCACGAAAAACTGTTATCCATTGAAATTGAATACTCGTACTTATATTATCGCTATTCTCATCAGTTTTTATTTCATTCTCTACAACATTATTGTTTTCTTCAATTACTATGTCATTTTGCGACACAGAAAGTTTTCTGATTCTTGTTTTTATTGCACTAGGCTGGCGATGAAAATACTCAGATAAAACAGAGGTAGATGAACCACTAAAATACTTTTCCATTAGCAAAACATCATCTCTTTTTGACCATCTTTCATAGGCATTTGGATATTTCGCACGTATTTTTTTAAATCTCTTCTGATATTCAGATGACATATTTACACTTAATTAGAATAGTTGACGATGCGTCCAACGTGGGCGTAAGGTGCGTGGTGGGTTGGGACTAGAACCCCAACCCACCCAAACTTTTGATAGAAAAAACTACCCTATTTTGCCAGCCCATTAGCCGGATTCATCCGGCGCCGTTATGTAGCCGAGCGATTCATCGCTCGGCTCGGCGGGTTGTGCAAGAAACGCGCACGTTATTTAATTCTCATTCCTAAAGCATTACAAGTCAGATGAACGGTAACAACATTATCCGCCATTCTCGTCGAGCGGCGCTGCTTCACCCAAAGGACTGCGCACATTTTCGATCACATACATATCCTGTTTTTCCCGTCGTTAACTTGTCGTCATTCTAGAGGGAATAAGCAACTGAGTCAAGAAATCCGCGCTGGAGATTCATAGGGTATACTACTCCCCACAAGTTACGCAACACGCAACACGGAACACGCAACACGCTTCACGCCTCCCATCGGTTATAATTCCTCCCCCATGGATTCGAAAACCCTCCGACCCTTCTTTCACCTTTCGCGGCCGCTTCTCCTGTTGGATGCGGTCTTAGCCTACGCTTTGGGGTTGGGCATCGCTCATTACCTGGGCGCGGCATTGGATTGGGGCATTTCTGCCCTGGGGCTTGTTTGGGTGCTGACCCTTCAACTCGGATGGAATTATCTGCATGTTTATTTTATTCTACACAATCCTCTCCATCTTCGCCGGCATACGGCTCCTTCCGAGGAGCATGTCTTGGGCGAACAGGACTTGCCGCCAGAGCTTTATCTATGGACAGGAATTGCCGCTTTGACGGTCGCCACATCTCTGACCCTGATGCTGATCCGCATTGGGGGCGTCGGTGGGGCTGTGTATCTGTCCATGGGGCTGCTCGTCGCTGGCGCCTTTGTCTACACAGTCCCCCCGTTTAGGCTGGCTTCCTCCGTATACCGTGAGTTGATCCTCTCGGTCATGTTAGCAAATTTCATCCCCGCCCTGGCATTTTTACTTCAGGAGAGCGAGCTGCATCGCCTGATTTCTATGAGCACATTTCCATTGACACTGCTGCACTTGGCCATGCTGCTGACATTTCAGATCCCGAACTTCGGCACTGATCTGAAATACGAAAGGCCTACATTGCTGGTGCGACTGGGCTGGCAGCGCGGGATGCGATTAATTAACATACTTAATCTTTTGGGATTTTTATTGCTAGGTATTGCTATGTTGATTGGATTTCCTGGATACATTGCCATGCCCGCATTTTTTGCACTGCCGTTGGGACTCTTTCAAATCTGGTATCTCACCCGCATCGCCGCTGGAGCCAAACCCCATTGGACGATGCTGCGCTGGTTAGCTGTCTCAGTATTTGGATTGACGACCTACCTGCTCACTTTTTCCTTCTGGACTCGCTAACCTTTAATAATCTGCCAACTTGCCCACTTGCCCACTTGCCCACTTGCCCACTTGCCCACTTGCCACTTGTAACTTGGAACTTACCCCTATGCCTGAATTCCTAAACCTACTTCCCCCAAAAGATGCACTAGAAAAAATGCTAGACAACCTCCCCGTGAAGCCTGCTCCCGAAAAAATCGCCAGCAAGCACGCATTGGGAAGGGTGACGGCTTACCCGGTGCTGGCTCCGCACCCCTTACCCGAATTCCCCCGCACCACCGTGGATGGCTACGCCGTCCGCTCTGCCGACACCCACGGGGCCAGTGAAAGCCTGCCGGTTTATTTGAAGCAGGTCGGTGAAATCCCGATGGGTGCAGCACCCCAGTTGAGCCTTGATTCCGGTCAATGTGCCCTGATTCACACCGGCGGGATGCTGCCCGAAGGGGCTGATGCTGCCGTGATGCTGGAATATACTCAACAAGCGCGCCCTGGCGAAATCGAAATCATGCACGCCGTTGCCGTCAATGAAAATGTCATCGAAGTTGGCGAAGACGTTCGACAAAACGCCGAAGTCATTCCCGCGGGGGTGCAGTTGCGCCCGGCTGAAATTGGTGGATTGATGGCCTTGGGAATCACCAGTCTCGATGTGGCCCGAAAACCTCGGGTGGGGATACTTTCCAGCGGAGATGAAGTCATCCCTCCGCAGCAGCGGCCAGCTCCCGGCCAGGTTCGAGATGTCAACTCCTACACGTTGCGCGCAGCGGTTGAAGAAGCGGGCGGCGAAGCGGTGCTTTACGGCATCGTCTCCGACACCCGCACAGCAATGCTCGCGGCCACGTCCCGCGCCCAGCAGGAATGTGATATTGTGGTAGTTACCGCCGGCTCGTCTGCCAGCGCCCGCGATCTGACCTCCGAGATTTTGGATCAATTGGGGCAGCCGGGTGTATTGGTTCACGGCGTCAACACTCGCCCAGGCAAGCCGACCATCTTGGCCGTTTGTGACGGCACAGCGATGATTGGGCTGCCGGGCAATCCTGTCAGTGCTTTGGTCAACATCCGTTTGTTCGTCGTCCCCGTGATTCGCGCCTTGCTTGGTGAAACGACAACTCGCCCCCAAGCCACCATCCCGGCCCGCTTGACCGTCAACCTGGCCTCTCGAGCCGGGCGTGAAGATTGGGTGCCGGTAGTGCTGACCCCCACTCCCAAAGGCTATCAGGCCGAACCAATCTTTGGCAAAAGCAACTTGATTTTCACCCTCTCCCGCGCCGATGGCTTGTTGCGTATTCCCCCGGATGCCACCGGTCTATCCGCTGGTGTGACCGTGGATATATTTTTTACATAAATGACCAACGATAAT
>JAYELX010000443.1:0-2087 GCA_034717875.1 Chloroflexota bacterium
GGTTTTAGTCAAAACGGGAATTGCTGGAGCAAGAGTATGCTACGCGAAGTGTTGTGGGCTGCGTTACCACGCGGAGAGTGAGTAACGAGAAAATTTCATTCGCGAAATTCGTAAGTTCGCGACATTCGCATTGAAAAATGACCAGCATTCAGATTTTAAGAACAGAGGTGTGAACGCTTACAAGTTTTATTTTTCTGCAAGAAGCGGGTTTCTCCAATAAACCCGCTTCCTCTAAACTGAAATTTGAGTAATTACGGAATCAGAATGAAAAAAGGATGCCTGCTAAAACTGGAATGGGTTGCCTTCGTTGTGTTTGTTTTGCTCACCAGCGGGCTTTTAGGCGCGTGGATGGGGTATCAAGATGGTTTGAAAGCCAACGTTGAGCTTGCAGCACTCGAAGCCCCTGATCCGGTTCGGGAACAATTTGAGTTAGGTCTTTTAGATTACGAATTTGGCCGCTACGAGCTTGCCCGTCAACGCTTCGAGTACGTTCTCGCCCAAGCCCCCGACGAATATCCTCAAGCGGAGGAATATCTGGACGGGTTGGATGCGGTCTTGAATATAACCGCCACACTTACGCTTACACCAGTTCCAGCAACCATCACGCCTACACCTACGCCCGACACCCGCGCCGAAAAAGCGATTTACGCCAGTGCGCAGTCGTTTCTGGCAGCCGGGGATTGGGATGCTGCTATCGACACTTTGATTGCCTTGAGAAATAAAGACCTGCACTATCTGGTTTACGAAGTGGACGACAGCTTTTATACGGCACTCCGCAACCGCGGCGAAGACAAAATTCTACACCAGGGTGATCTCGAAGGGGGAATTTATGATTTGAGTTTGGCCGAGAAGTTTGGGCCCTTGGATTATCAGGCTACGGTGTATCGAGATTGGGCCAGGCTTTATTTGACTGCACTCGGTTTCTGGGAAGCGTATCCTGCTCAAGCGGTATATTATTTTGGGCAGATTGCATCATCTGTGCCGGGTTTGCGCGATAGCGTTGGTTGGACTGCCGCGACGC
This sequence comes from Chloroflexota bacterium, assembly GCA_034717875.1. Classification (GTDB taxonomy): domain Bacteria; phylum Chloroflexota; class Anaerolineae; order Anaerolineales; family UBA11858; genus JAYELX01. Next base: position 1,022 of record JAYELX010000443.1, read on the forward strand.
GCTATCGTTTGTCTCTGATCCATTATGGCGATCAATTGGCTGCTGAGGGGCAATGGTGCGACGCTCAGGCTCAATATGAGACTTCTCTGGACATGTATATGTATGATGTTGTGGTTCCAACGTTGACTTACGTGGCTCATCGATGCGCTACATCAACGCCGACTTATTCTCCTCCAACCCAGCAGACTGCCACCGACACGGTATCACCAACAAGCACGAATACGCTCATTCCAGGCCTCACGGCTACATCTACCCCTACATTCACAAAAACTTCCACCTCATCACCGACATCGTCCGGGGCAACATCCACATCCACATTTACGCAAACTGCTACTCAGGATGCAACTGCGACCGCCACACAAACATCCACATCAACCCCGCTGCCAACCAACACCCCGCAAGATACAGCCACCCCCTTGCCCACATCGACTAACACTCCCGTTCCGGTGGATACGCCTACCCCACCCGAATAGTAGCTGGCTCCAGCATAGGTAATACTCGGTAGAGAGCACAATCTGGCACTTCCGCCGCAGACGCACGAGCGAGGGCATGCAAAGTGCGGCCTTATATAAATATAGCCTGGTGCTCTAGCATCGGGCGAGCATCCGCATCTTATGAAACCCTGGAAAACAATCAAATCCATCTGGAATAACCAGTCAGCGAAAACGCGCTTTTGGATTTGCCTTACCCTGAGCGGTCTAATTTATGTGGCATTCACCCTGCCGTTCACCCTGAGGCGATACTACGCCATTATCCCCCCGGTCGATTATGCAAAACTCACCCATTATTCGGTCATTGGTTTTATTGCCTATTTAGCCGGCATCATCACGCTTTTCAGCCTCTATGGCCTTGGCTTGCAAGTACTAATCAAAGAACAAAAAGCGCAGTCGAAGATTGGCATTATCATGTTGACCGGAACTCTCTTTGCCCTGATTTTATCTTTTTCATACCCTCAGACAGCCATAGATTTGTTTGTCTACGCCATCCGAACGCGCGGGTGGGCTATGTACGACCTGCTTCCCTTCTCATCTTCGCCGGACGCCATGCCCGCATCCGATCCCTGGTT
>JAYELX010000444.1:0-2085 GCA_034717875.1 Chloroflexota bacterium
TGCACACGCAAAATCCTCCTATCTTTCATCGTGATATTAAACCAGGAAATGTAAAAATTACACCGGAAGGAATTATCTTTCTTGTGGATTTTGGGTTGGCAAAGATGGCCTATGGAGGCCAAAGGACTACGACAGGGGCACGCGCAATGACCCCTGGTTACTCCCCTCCCGAGCAATACGGCGGGGCGCGTACCGATCATCGCTCAGACATTTATTCCCTGGCAGCCACATTGTACGCATCGTTAGCTGGTACAATCCCCGAAGATGGTTTAGCGCGTACAATGGAGCAAGCCGAACTTACCCCCCTGAGGGATCATAACCCAGATGTTTCACGTCGTTTTGCAAAAGCAATAGAGAAAGGATTGGAAGTTCATCCTGATGATCGCTACCAAGACGCTAAAGATTTTAAACAAGCTCTTTATAATGCTAGTAGCCCTACAATCCGAAGAGAAGCCAAGCAGGGTGTTTTGGAACCTTTGCCCTTAAGCGATGGGGAAGCCCAAGAAAGCTCTTTAGCAATTGAACAGCAAGAAGAAGAATATATAAGAAACGGGTCATCATCGGGGCCAATTCCAGTCAGCAGGCCGTTGAGCAATACAGATTTTCAACCTCTCCCAAAACCACGTCCGAATCGGAGACGCGGTTGTTTTGTTTCGTTAATACTTTTCATTATATTGTTAATCGCTGGCAGTGGATTAGTATATTTTTTCAACCCACTATTGGCAAAACAAATTTTACAGGCAGTACCAATAGACATACCTTTGCAGCTGCTTGCTTCGACAACACCAACGGCATCTTACACACCATCCCTGACAAATACTTCGACCGTTTCGCCAACAATATTGCCCACCACTAAGATATCTATCCCTACAGCAACCTACACAGTAGATCAATTGCCCACAGAAACCCTAATACCCACAATAACGAACACGCCTACAATAACCCTAACACCTACAATAACACAAACTCCCACAATCACACCAACACCTACGGCGACACAAACGCCAACAAGGACACAATCACCAACAATTGACCTATCAGCCACGGCAACCCCGATGGGAGGGGGCTACGGGCAAGTTGCTTTCGCCTCGGATCGCACAGGAATCACGCAAATATGGATAAAAAATTCGGATGGTTCAGGGCTGCGTCAGGTGACCAAAGCCCAGCTAGGTGCCTGCCAACCTAATTGGTCACCAAGTGGAGAGCGGCTGGTATTTATCTCCCCTTGTGAAGAAAACAAAGAAAAGAATGACACTGCCAGCTTGTTCATCATCAACGCTGATGGCAGTGGTATGACCCCATTGCCTACTACGGGCAGGGGAGATTACGACCCAGCATGGTCACCCGACGGGGAATATATTACCTTTACTTCTTTGCGGATGGGATACCGCCCCCAAGTTTATATTATGAATTTGGAGTCGCAGGAAGTTCAACGCTTGTCCACAGGTGATTATCAAGATTTTCAACCGGAGTGGTCACCTGACGGTTCGAAGATTGTATTTATAACAACAAGAAACGGGCCTTATCAACTCTGGACGATGAACATAGATGGTACTGAACCCTGGCGATTCTCAGCTAGTAAAGATTGGACAAACACCGATCCGGTTTGGTCTCATAATGGTCAAATAATTATTTTCACTCAAAAAGAGGCCGGAGGCATTCCCAGGCTGATAGGGGCGCGCTACCCCGATGGTGGCGTTGCGGAGTTTGAAATCTACCCATTCCCAGGCTCGGTTCCCATGCGGGAAGCGGACTACTCCCCCGATGACTATTGGGTCGCTTTCGAGAGTTGGCCCGAAGGACAACAGCACGATGTTTTCATCATGCGCACGAACGGAGGCGATCTAGCTCAATTGACAACTGATTCTGGTTATAACTTCGACGCTGCCTGGCGTCCCATTGGGCCATAAACGCAGATAAGTACCTTAACAAAAGTTTCCCAGCATTGCTGAAATTGAGCTGGTTGACTGACAAATCTCGAGTAATTTCCGAGGCTAGACATAAAAAGTTACACCAAGTGTGCTTACCCATCCATAGGCATATATAGCAAAGCCTACAGATCGCTGGTGAGAGTCATTTTTTTAG
>JAYELX010000445.1:0-10614 GCA_034717875.1 Chloroflexota bacterium
CGCCGCACACATCTCAAATTATTTTAGATGATCCGTATTTGTAGATAACCAAAAAGGCGCAGTGAGAATAATTCTACCACTGCGCCCTGGTTCTGGTTTTATATTTGATGCGAGAGACTATTCTATACCAAGATAGGCTTTTTGGACCATTTCGTTCTTTTGTAGGTTTTCGGCTGTGTCTTGCATGACGATTTCACCAGTTTGCATCACATAGCCGCGGTCGGCGATTTGCAACGCCATTGTAGCGTTCTGCTCTACCAACAAAATGGTTGTGCCTTCGGCATTGATTTTTTTGATTGTGTTGAATATACCTTCGACAAGTATGGGGGCAAGTCCCATTGATGGCTCATCCATCAGCATTAGCCTGGGGTGGGCCATCAAGGCGCGGGCGGAGGCCAACATTTGTTGCTCACCACCGGAAAGAGTCCCGGCCACCTGCGTTCGGCGTTCCTTGAGGCGCGGGAACAGATTGAAAACCATATCGAGGTCATCTTTAATGCCAGCGACATCATCGCGTGAAAATGCGCCCATGTCCAGGTTTTCCGAAACGGTTAGCTTAGCAAAAACACCGCGCCCCTCGGGAACCATGGCCACGCCTTTGTACACCAACTCGTGAGCTTTGAATTGAGAAAGGTCTTCTCCATCCAGAAAAACGGAGCCTTTTCTGGGAGTGAGAAGTCTGCAAATTGTCCGTAGAGTTGTTGTTTTCCCAGCACCATTGGCGCCGATGAGTGTGACGATTTCTCCCTCTTCAACTTCGATTGAGACGCCTCTCAGCGCCTTGATATTTCCATAATAAGTATGAATGTTATTAACTTCGAGCATTGCCATACAATCACTCTCCCTTTGTGGCCTGTTCGGCTGCGCCGCGCCCTAGATAAGCTTCGATGACCCGCGGGTTGCGTTGGATTTCAGCGGGTGGGCCTTCGGCGATTTTTATACCAAAGTCCATCACAGAGATGTTTTCGCTGATTCCCATGACGACTTTCATATCATGCTCAATCAGCAAAATTGTAATACCCAATTCATCCCGTAAGTGCTGGATGAAGCGCATCATCTCAGATGTTTCGTTTGGATTCATGCCCGCGGTCGGCTCGTCCAACAATAATAGCTTTGGTTTGCTGGCCAACGCCCTTGCAATTTCCAAACGTCTTTGAGCGCCATAGGGGAGGTTGGTGGCTAGTTGGTCGCCTAATCCTTGCAGGCCAACAAAGTTCAGTATCCGGATAGACTCTTCGAGAGCTTCAGCTTCTTCTTGTTTGACGCGTTTGGTCTGGAAGAGGGCCTCAACCCAAAGGGTTTTGTAGTGGGGATGCCGCCCGACCAAGATATTCTCGATTGCGGTCATGTTCGAGAACAGGCGGATGTTTTGATAAGTTCTGGCGATGCCCAAGCATGTGATCTCGTCAGGAGACTTGCCATTCAGTACGGTATCGTTAAACTTAATGGTTCCTTCGTCGAATCCGTAGAATCCAGTGATACAGTTGAAGAAGGTGGTTTTACCGGCCCCATTAGGTCCAATGACGCTGGCAATTTTACCTTCGGGCAAATCTACATCAAATTGATTGACTGCTATTAAGCCGCCAAATTGCTTGGTTACACCTTGTGCAGATAGAACAAGCATAGGGATATCCTCTCAATAAACTAATCGCTGCTGGCTAAGTCTTGATCTTCATGGGCGTGGAGTTCGCGTTTGCTAATTTCAGATGGCAAGAACCCTTCCGGTTTAGCAAGCATCATGACGACAAGGAGAGCTCCATATATCAACATGCGGTGCTCTGCGAATTCACGCAACAACTCAGGAAGGCCTACCAGAATAAGCGCTCCAATGGCGACCCCGGGAAGACTACCAACACCACCTACGATAATCAAGCAAAGCACGTTGATGGAAATAATCAAGTTAAAGCTATGGGGGAAAATGGACGTCAGCTTACTGGCAAAAATCGCTCCGGATAAACCAGAAAAGGCTGCGCCGGTCGCGAAAGCCAGTAGCTTTGTGTTTACAAGATTAATGCCCATAGCCTCGGCAACATCTTCATCTTCGCGCATCGCCATCCATTGTCGCCCCAGTCGGGAGTCACGCAGCCGCCATGACACATAAGCAGCCAATAGCACTCCTACAAAGATGATGTAATAAACGTATTCAGGTTTTACTAGATCAAACCCTAAAATTCTAGGTTTAGGAATTTGGAGAATTCCTTGAGCGCCGCCGATATAAGATTTAAGCATGTCGGAGAGTGCTAGTATACGGATGATCTCACCGAAACCAAGCGTCACGATTGCCAGGTAATCACCACGCATGCCTAGTACCGGGATACCCAAAACGATTCCAGCCAATGTAGACCCGATAACTGAGAAGGGCAACGCTGTCCAGAACGTTAAACCAAGTCCCAAGCTCCCTTCAGAAGTAAGGACGCCCATAATATAAGCGCCAATAGCAAAGAAGGCCACATAACCCAGGTCTAACAATCCAGCAAATCCAACCACAATGTTCAACCCTAACCCCATGAGGATATACAGGCCAATATTATTGGCCACCTCGCTAAGGTAAGTTCCCAGAAGTATGGGAAGGATGAGCAATAATACAATCCCAGCACCTATTTTTGCCCTTTGTAAACTCTGTTGTTGAACAGCAGGAAGGGCATCGATACGTTCTTTGATTCGATGACCACGGCGATCCCACCAAACGGTGATACCACCAACAATCACAAAGAAAATCACCACAGAAACAAGTTTGAGTGATTGTCCTGAAAATATCAACTTGGTTAAACCCCTTCCGAAGAAACTTCGCAATCTTTCCCACAGAATTGCGGAGAATGTCCCAGCAAGGAATGTCCAGCCTAAGGCACTGATGATTGGATGTCGGATTTTTTTCGAGAGAACCCGCAAACCGGCTGCTAAAGTGGCGATGATGCCGGTACTGGCAAGCAAGACCACGCTGCCAATGGCTAATTCCTGTCCAAAGGTTAGGATTGCGATGAGTTCTGGTGATACATTGACCAGAAATTGACGGATATCAAAGAATGTCGCCAGAATAGCAAGAATAATTAATGGAATCGCTGTGATTAAACCTATTACAAGCCCATATCCTAAAGCTTTGCCTTTACTATCTAATTGTGCTCTCCCGGCAGTGATATATGCCATTACCATCGGCGCAGCAAACAGGAAGATATGCCCCGAGGTGAGTACGCCAGCAATCAATTCGCGTTCTCCCAGAAGAGTAATAAAGCCAATAATACTCAGGCTAAGCGAGATAAGTCCAGCCAAAAGCCCAAATTTGATCGCGTCTTGAAGTTTTACAGTTTTTTTATAAGTCATAGGAACTATACCTCATGCTTTCTTTTCAGGCAGGCGTTCGCCAACAATGCCCTGCGGTCTAAAGATGAGTACCAGAACGAGCATTGTGAACGCAATCACATCTTTCATTTGGTGGGGGGACGGGATGCCAACTCCCTCGAGGAAGAGTCCAGGCCCAATTGATTCGAACAGGCCCAACAATAACCCCCCAATGGCCGCCCCTGGGATACTCCCGATACCACCCAGAACAGCAGCCGTGAAGGCTTTGATGCCGGGGATAAAGCCCATATAAAAGTGAACTTGCCGGAAAACCAGCGCATAGAGGACGCCAGCAATCCCAGCCATGGCTGATCCCATAGCAAACGTGATCGCAACAGCTCGATCCACATTGATGCCCATCAAGGCAGCAACATCCTTGTTTTCAGCTACTGCACGGATTGATTTTCCGACTTTTGTTTTCATGATGAATATATACAACCCTATGAGCATCAGGATCGCCGCTACAATAACAACGAGGTGGACTTTGAGGATTTCAATTCCCCCAAAAGACACCTTCCCAACTAGAGCCTCGAATTGAGGAAAGGGCTTAACCTTAGACCCGTATAGTCCTCTAAAAAAGTATTGCCAAAAGAACGAAGCCCCAATTGCAGTGATCAAAGGAACCAGTCGAGGGGCGGTTCGTAATGGACGATAGGCAACTCGCTCTGTAAGCAAAGCTATGCCCACAGAAACCAGAATCGTCACAATCGTAATCAACAATATACTTATTACTGGGTGTTGATTCAAAAAACCTGATTCATGCATTGGTTGAGCCAGGAAGACGGTCGCGGTCATAATACCAGACATGAAAAATTCGCCGTGGGCGAAGTTGATCATAAACAGGACACCGTAGACCAAGGTGTACCCAATGGCGATAAGAGCATATAGACTGCCTTGGGCAATACCAGAGACAATGGTCTCCATCCAAGTATGGGCTGGATAGGGATTTTCGATGAGCGTAGCAATTGTTCCCCAGGCGATCAAAACTATAATGGCTGTGCGGAAAATCCATAAAGAGAGACCCAGGAAGTCAATATCTTTGATGCGTTGTAGCATGGATTATCTCCTCTCTTCGCATAAAAAGGATGGGTTCGAAAGCTGAAGCTTCGAACCCATCCCCTTTCGAACAGTTTAGTTATTTATTGACCGATAGCTTAGGGCCAAACCTTGACATACTCGCCGTCTTGAAGTTGAGATACAGAAATCTTCGCGTCGGCGCAGTCACCGTATTCGTTGCAAGTCAACGATCCGGTGATACCTGTAAAGTCAGATGTAGCGTAAAGGCAGTCGCGCAGGGCTTTGCGCCCTATATGGATAGTGCCGTCGTTATCTTGAACAGCAATTTCCTCAACACAGCTAAAGATCATTCTAGTGCCATCGAAGGCGTGAGCGTGGAAGACGGACGTCGGGTCGCTTCCATATTTCTCCACGTACGTGGACAGGAAATTATCGTACAGATCACCGGAGTAGGAGAGATCGGGGCCGGAGAAGTACATACCCGCACCTGCATCACCAATAGCATCAGCGGCTGCATCAGAGATCATACCATCAGCAGCAGCCAGAATGGTGTCTTCTAAGCCGGTGACCTCTTTGGCCTGTTTGGTCAGGAAGGCACCTTCGGCGGTGAAGACAGGATAGTACAGGAATTCGGGTGGGCCGGCAGCAGCAACTGCAGAAAGCACAGGGCGCATGTCGGTGTCGCCTTTGTTTACAGCGGTGAACTCGACAATGGTGCCGCCCATTTCCTCGAAGGAGTCGGCGAACACACGTGCCAGACCCTCAGTATAGGGGTCGCCATCATGGATGGCAGCGGCGGTGGTTACACCCAGCTCGTTGAGAGCGAACTCAGCCATAGCTTTGCCCTGGACCTTGTCGTTGTGGGCAGTGCGCAAATACCCAGGGTTCCAGGCCTCTTCAGGGTTAGTAAGTGAGGGGGCCGTATTGGATGGAGAAATCATGGCGTATCCGGCCTCGGAGACTACCTCGGACATAGGAACGCCGGCGCCAGAACAGCTAGTGCCGATAATAGCGAGGATTGTTGGATCCGAGACGATCTTCTGTCCAGCAGCCTGACCACCCTCTGCCGTGCACATCTCGTCTTCAGCCTGAAGTTCAATTTCATGCCCCAGGAGTTCCTCTTGGAAATCCATGGCGATCTCTACACCCCATTGGGAGTCTAATCCCAACTCAGTGTTAGGGCCGGAAATTACTAGGGCCGATGCAATTCGAACAGGCTCATCGGGCCCGTAGGTTACACAACCGATTGGGTCGTCGCATTCGTACTTCGCTCCGCCGCAAGCGGATAGCGCCATGCTGGCAATTACCAACAAACCAAAAATAATTATACTGCGTTTAGACATGCTTCGTCCTCCTTGGAAAGGATTAAAAGATATTGAATACTTGAAATACGTGGTCTTAGATTACTTCTTAGATCTAATCTGATTTTTTAATTACCTCCTTTCATCTCATGGTATCATTTGCTCGTAATTGCTCAAAACCAAATTGTAAAGTAGCAGGGGCATTGCACTTCGGGAGTGGGTTGCACCTGCGGGTCGATAAATACAGGTTGTTTTCCAATTCCCGTTGTACAGCGCATTAAGAGCAGATGCAATGCACATCTCTATTTTGAGCAAGTCCATTCGCTCGATATATGATGTCTGAGCTACTTTTTAGGCGTAGCTTCTCAAAAACAGGGAAAACCTTGGAGCAATTACCCTAATGATGAACACGGTTTACGATAGTGAAGCATCAGTGTAGATACAACACAAAAAGCCATATTCGTTCCCCTAATATTCAAGAGGATATTTTACAGGTACAGAAAAGGAAGGTCAAGAGATATTAAACGCCTTTTATGAATTCTTTATTTTTGCCCGGACAGCAATTTTTCGCGGATTCCAAAGCCTGTATTACGAATTTTCAATGAAAATCGGGGGGTGGTTCACGGTTAAGGTAACACTTTTTGTAAAATATCTCAGCGCTGGTCGAGTGTTTTTGACCGAAGCTGGGAGAAAACGTATCGAGACCAAGCGGCTAAACCGCGATAACCCACTCACTGGTCTCGATACACTGCTCCGTTAACCGCGGCGTCCTTGCGGGAAACCAGCTTCGCAGCACTCGACCGACGTTCGCTCTAAATCCGATGAAATTTTTGCTCAAGTACTTAACCTAAATGGCACGATGTCAATAAACTTGCCGAAGGCGCGCATGCGAAGCACGCCATTGCGAAGGTATACCAAATGGTTACACACGTGGCGCACAGCGAAGCGAGCGAGAGTGCACACCGTGTGTCAACACAAACCAGCCTCTTCTGCAGCTCTTTTGAAAGTCCTGTGCTATAAAATTAACGATTCCATTTTGGATATGGTAGAATAGATATTTTAATGAAGACTTCTAATTCACAAACCGCTCCTCAACCACCGCGAATAGTACCAACGTTAATAGCCGGTTTTGATGTTATTACAAAACATATTGGGCTGATTCTCTTTCCTGTTGGGTTGGATATGTTGATCTGGCTGATGCCCCACCTGCGAATGAAGAACATGATAGATGCATGGACAGCTAAAGTCTTTCAGCCAATAAGCGACACCTCTGATATGGCACAAATAGCATCATCAGCTCAAGAAATTTGGACTTTTATGGCAGAACGATTTAATTTGCTAATCACTTTACGTTCTTATCCTGTGGGAATTCCAAGCCTGATGGTGTCCAATTTACCATTACGCTTTCCCGGTGGGGAGCCATTATTAATTGAAATTCCATCATTGGGTGTTGCATTGCTACTCGCAGGCTTCTTGACGCTTGTAGGTATTATTTGTGGAGCACTCTACTTTGCGTTTGTAGCAAAGGCAGTGATTCACGATGAGATTCGGTTACTGAAAACGCTGTCGACATGGCCGCAGGTAAGTTTGCAAATTATCCTGTTGACTTTAGTTTGGCTTGCTATACTGCTGGGAATATGCGTACCCGCGAGTTGCAGCATCTCGTTTTTAATTATGGTAGGGATTTCAGTGGGGCCTATTGCTATATTTATATTTGGCGGCTTATTGCTTTGGCTTGCTTTTCCATTGTTGTTCTCTCCCCATGGCATATTCGTCAATCAAGATTCTATGTGGGCATCGGTCAAAAAAAGCGTTCAGATTATTCGGATGACATTGCCTACGACAGCTACCTTTTTTATTAGCATTGGACTTTTGAGCCAGGGATTAGATATGCTGTGGCGAATTCCTGCCGATGATTCATGGTTGATGTTGATCAGCGTGGTGGGACATGCGTTTGTGTCCACAGGATTTCTGTCAGCCAGCTTCATCTACTATCAAAAAGCTGATGAATGGGTACAGAACATGATGGAAAAAATTGACCAGATGGAATCAGAAGCGGAAGCGGTTGCGTGAAGTGTTTCTCAAAATTCGATAATGTATTTGCAAAACTTCGGGCATCCCAACAGCTTTATAATAAGAAGACACATTAATCGTATCCTCTCCAAATTTAGGGAGAAGTAGGACGGGATTCCATTCCCGCCGCATCCTCAGGCAGGTATCCCCTTCGGGGACGCAAGGCGAGAAACCTGCCTACACTTTCTCCCCTACTTTTTGGAGAGGATACATCAATCATTAACATTTGGAGGCATTTGTGACAGAACAAAAAGGCCTGTCATACGAGGCAAAAGATATTCAGGTATTAGAAGGCTTAGAAGCTGTTCGATTACGTCCGGGCATGTATGTTGGTGGTACAGATATTAGAGCTTTGCATCACTTGGTCTACGAAGTAGTTGATAATTCCATTGATGAGGCATTAGCTGGTTATTGTGACGACATTAACATTGTCATCCACCCAGACAGCAGCATAACCGTCACCGATAATGGGCGCGGTATTCCTGTCGATATTCATCCGGAAAAAGGCAAATCAGCCCTTGAATTGGTCATGACGGTACTGCACGCCGGCGGTAAGTTCGGCGGGAGCAGTTACAAAGTTTCTGGCGGCCTCCACGGTGTGGGGCTATCTGCTGTAAACGCTCTTTCGGAATGGTTCGAGATCGAAGTTAGACGCAATGGTAAAATATACTCCCAGCGTTATGAACGCGGCCATCCGGTCACACAACTTAAGATTATTGGCAAAACGTCTAAAAATGACACCGGAACTCGACAAATGTTCAAATTCGACGATACTATCTTCGAAGGAGATTTCGATTATCGTTTCGATACACTCATGCAGCGGTTCCGTGAGATGGCATTTATCACCCGAGGCGTCAATATCCATATACTCGACCAACGTGATAACCGCGAGATGACATTCTATTTCGAAGGGGGTATTACATCATTTGTACGCTACTTGAATCGCAACCGTAAAACCTTGCATCCTGTATTTTATGTCGAAAAAGAGGTTGATAATATCGTCATCGAGGTAGCCTTACAATACACCGATGCCTACGCTGAATCCGTATATGCTTTTGCTAACACGATTAACACAGTCGACGGTGGTACTCACATAACAGGATTCCGATCGGCGATTACACGCACTGTCAACGATTACGCTCGTGAACATAAATTGCTAAAAAACAAAGACCAAAACTTCAGCGGGGATGATACTCGTGAGGGTTTGACCGCGATCATAAGCATCAAACATCCTGACCCTCAATTCGAGAGTCAGACCAAAGTCAAATTGATGAACGCTGAAGTACAAACTCTTACTCAACAAGTTCTTAGCGATGCTTTTGGTACCTTCCTAGAACAACATTCCAGCACTGGGAAAACGATTGTGCGCAAGTGTCTGACCTCGGCTCGAGCTAGACGAGCGGCGCGCAAAGCTCGTGATCTAGTTATTCGCAAATCTGCTTTAGAAAGCCTAACCCTGCCCGGCAAGCTGGCCGATTGCTCCAGCCGCGATCCCGAAAAGACAGAAATCTACATCGTCGAGGGCGATTCGGCAGGCGGCTCTGCAAAGCAAGGCCGCGACCGACACTTCCAGGCGATTCTGCCTCTCAGGGGCAAGATACTCAACACCGAACGCGCCCGGTTGAACAAAATCCTCAACAACAAAGAGGTGAAAACGTTGATATCAGCCCTGGGCACCGGCATCGGCGAAAGCTTCAATGTCGAGGGCTTACGTTATGGTCGGGTTATTATCATGACCGACGCCGATGTTGACGGCGCACACATCCGCACTTTGCTGTTGACTTTCTTCTTCCGTTACATGCAGCCGTTAATTGATGCTGGTAACCTTTATATTGCCCAACCACCTCTGTACCTTATTGGCTACAAAAAGAAGAGCCGTTACGCCTATACCGAGGCAGAAAAAATGGCCGTGCTCAAAGAATTTGGCGTCTCTGATGATCGCGCTAGAATCTCTCGATACAAAGGCTTGGGTGAGATGAATCCCATACAGCTTTGGGACACTACCATGGACCCCGAAAATCGTACGCTTTTACAGGTTTCGATCGAGGATGCAACTGAGGCTGATCGCACATTTGACATGTTGATGGGCTCAGCAGTACCGCCCCGGCGTCGATTTATCCAGACTCATGCTCATGAGGTTCGGAATCTGGACATTTAACCTTGCTTTAGTATCTTCCTATTATTTTGGGGAAGGATTATAAAATATGTCTAAGTGATAAGAATTTCAGCATGAGGTGACTGTCACCTGTATTCATCACCTATCTAACCACAACCCGAATTTTTATCGCTGTTTCCCAACCCGCTTTCGGCTTGGCTAAAACAGGTTACTTAATTCTCAATTCATAGAATTGACACTGTTGAATACAGGATTATCCCACACATATTTCGATATGAGGAAACCATGTCTCTAAGAGATTCTCGTACTCACAAACCACGTCCATCACAACGCTCCATGATAAAATCTAGGTCTTTGAATAGACAACGCAGCAAGCAACGGGCGATTAAGCGTAGGGCTGCTCAATCGCGCTCTGCACGCAGACAAGCACGACCACGCCCAACCGTTCGCCCAACATCGCGACCGTTGAAAAGAATGTCGAAACGCCCAGTTACATCATCTGCTATACGGCGAACGACGCGAAGACGGAGCGCGAGGACAACAAGCAAAGCTGCCGGCGCGGCCCTGTCGCTGAATGTAGCCGCCGCTCACGCAGATATTTCATCTGATATATCATTTCTGCAATCAACGCTGGATGATATACAGGAGCGCAGCAGCTTTTCCGAGATTTATGAGGATATTATCGAACTAGATACAACCATCAACAGCGTGCTGGATTTGTTGGAAGCTGCTCGCGAGGAAGGCTACGTTTATCAAAGCGACATGGAAGAT
>JAYELX010000446.1:0-10607 GCA_034717875.1 Chloroflexota bacterium
GGAATATTGATAAAAATTGGATAAGTCATCAAGTATCCAATTTGGAATGTGAAGAAGTGTTCTTTAATATCCCTCTTTTGTTGGCTGACGACACAAAACACTCTCAGTATGAAAAACGTTACTATGTGTTGGGTCATACAAATGCAAACAGATGGTTGTTTATAGCCTTTACGGTAAGAGAAAACAAGATTCGGGTAATTTCCGCCCGTGAAATGAATCAAAAGGAAGAAAGAAAATATGCCAAAGCCTATTCCTAAATTTGAGAATGAAGATGAAGAACGAGAATTCTGGGCAACGCATGATTCTACAGAATATATGGATTGGAGTCAGGCGGAACAGGTGATATTGCCGAATCTAAAACCAGCTAACAAAGCAATATCGCTACGTATGTCCGAGACAATGTTAAATGAGTTGAAATTGATAGCAAACAAGATGGATGTTCCCTATCAATCATTAATGAAAGTGTATTTACGAGAACGAATTGATAAAGATTTGAACAGGCAAGTTGCTCAAGTTAAAAGATAGTTGGTTTGTAATTCAGTGAAAGTTTAGCGCAAAGGGCAACTCAACCCAAATTCCACCCGACTCGTCTTCGCCTCAGGGTGAGCAGCGGCGATTTTTAAGCTTCGTGTCTTGTAAAGAATGTTTCGGGACAAACCCGCCCAGCAGCTCATGCAAACGTTGGGGCGCGCGAGTTCAAAAGGTGAGCAATGTCAAAACGTGGCGAAGTATTAGTAGCGATTATCAACAATAAACGAGATTTTGCCATTATACAAAACCAGAATTGGTATCGAATACCCGTTTCGAGTGCCAAAAAATGGTTGAAAGAGCGATGGCCTCCTCAATGGATTGCGTTTTACCAAACAAAAGTATTTGGAGATGAAGCCTATTCTGTAAGTTATTACGCGCAAGTACTTGATATTCGGAAAGTTCGGCGGCGGCAATTATTTCCTAATGAACCACCGGGCAAGAAAGATGATTATTGGTACTATCAGCTGATTCTTACTCCACCAAAAAAATTACCGAAACCTATTCTCAGTCGACGTTGGCGTAGAATAGTTTTCATTCCTACAACTTGGCAGAAATTCATCAATGCGATTGAAATCAATGATTTGTATGATGAAAGCCCGTTGGAAGACCGTTTGTGGGCAGAATTCAAAAGGCATAATATCCCGGCAGAAAGGCAAGAATTCATCACTGTAAAAAATCAAAACTATGCTCTAGATTTTGCCGTTTATTGTGCAAGTGGAAACCTGGATGTGGAAACAGATGGCGATACTTGGCACGCCAACCCTGAAAAAGCAGCCGAAGATAACCTTCGGGATAATGCCTTAAAATCTGTAGGCTGGAAAGTATTACGTTTTTCCACCCCTCAAGTTCAAGAGCAAGCGGCTGAGTATTGCATTCCTATAGTAACCAACACCATCAATAAATTAGGCGGAGTAGATGAAATGAAATACATGCCGCGAAAAATTGATTTGAAAGCTGATGGTTCGTATCAATTAGGATTGTTTAATGGTCACGTCGAGTAAGTCCAAACGAAGAGCGCACCTAATCCAGATTACTCAACCTTGGCTAAAGCGGCGCGAAAAATAACGGTTTTAAACGATGAACTCAGGGCGCGTCTAAGCCGTCGACGCTCTTTCACCCCAAAAAGCCCCCCGGATTCTATTCCAAGGGGCTTTTAGTTTACACACAGAGCGAGCGCAGTATCTACCCGAAGAATAAACCTACAGCAACAAGCACCGGGGTGACGATGTTAACGATAACATTTTGACCCATCTGGGGGATTAGATTTTCTATATCCTCATTATTTTTTAGAACGCCTTTGGTAATGGGGATAACTATCACCAACGTGAGCAATCCAATTAAACTGGCGGGGGGCAAGTAGCCGGTTAGCACGCCTAGTCCGAGAGCTACATAAGCTAACAATAAGAAAGTTATGTAGATACGTACGCTCTTTTTTCTGCCTATTGTAATCGGGTAGTGCTTTCTGCCCACGCTTTGGTCTGCTTCTGCGTCTGGGAATTGATTCAAAAGCAGCAGGTCACTGACCAAGAAGAATGGCACGAGAGAAGCGATAAAGGCGGTCCAAGAGTATTGCCCTGTGAGAACGAAATGTGTTCCCATGACCATGAAAGGCCCAAAGCCCAACCCCGGAGCGATCAAGCACAGGAAGGGGATGCGCGTAATCCAGTTGGTGTAAATAAATATGATCACAAGGCCAAGTATGCCCAAGGGCAGCAACCCTATACCAATCTCGGAAAGAAAGAATAACCCGACCGAAGCTGTGACGGCGAATGATAACATGGCCGTAATCAGAGTAGTGCGTTCCATTTCAGGCTGTGCGGGCAGAGTCCCGCTGCCGCCGCTGAATGGCGTCCGCTTTGTTTTAGCGTCTAAGCCGCTTTTGAAATCGAAATACTCGTTGAAAGCGTTGACGCTGATATGAGCAGAGACTGCCCCAATCAAAACGAGAGCGAAATGAAACCAGTTGATATGACCGGATGTCCAAATGGCTGTCCCCAAACCTAACAAAACGCAAGCCGGGGTAAGAACGAGAAAGGGAACCCGCATGGGTCCTAATATGGATTTTAGATTTTTCATAGTTTGATTTACTCCTTTTTTTAGGGATGGTTCACGTGGCGCAAGAATTAAATTTACACATGCTCCGCAGGAATACTCTTCGAGTATGTGGAGCTCAAACAGCCCGAACGTTTGCCCAGTCCAGGCGTCGCTTTGCGTCCCTTCGGGAAAATGCCAGGGCTAATATAGCGAAGGCCTTGCTGAAAGTACGCAAAGCGCGGCCTGTACGTTTAGCCCGTTAGGGCTTTGCACAATTAGCACGGTGGTTCACCGCCGTGCGGGGCTCAAGCAGTGCGGGGCTCAAGCAGTGTTCAAACAGTGCGGGGTTCAAACAGTGCGGGGTTCAAACAGTGCGGGGCTCAAACAGTTTCCGCAACCCGTCCACGGGTGCGGAAATCGGCCCGGAGAAGGCGACGAGAGCTGGTCAATTATATTTATTAATAAAGAGCAACGGAGTGAAGAATATCTTTGGTCATTGCTACTCTTTTTTATCGCTGGCTTCTTTTTCTTTTATTACCTCGTGAAACTGCGTCAGCTTTGCATTGACAGCGTGGTTGAAGGTCCCATCGGGATAGCTGCCATCTTCCTGCAGCTTGCCGATTTCCATATCCGTGAACAGGGCTAAGGCTTCGTCAATGGTGGTGATGGGCCAGATGTGGAAATTTCCTTCCTCGGCGGCCTCGATGACCTCGGATTTGAGCATTAGATTACGGACATTTGCTTGAGGAATGATCACGCCCTGTTCCCCGCTTAGCCCTTTGTTCTTGCAGGTGGTGAAAAAGCCCTCTATTTTTTCATTGACCCCACCGATGGGCTGAATCTCGCCGCGTTGATTGATCGAGCCTGTCATGGCGCGGTCTTGCCGCAGGGGAATGTTGGCGATGCTGGAAAGTAGTGCGCACAGTTCGGCGGCCGACGCGCTGTCTCCGTCAATGTCACCGTAACTTTGTTCGAAGGTCAGACTGGCGGTCAGGCTCAGAGGTTGATTATGTCCGTAGCGGCGACCAAGCTGGCCGCTGATGATCAGTACGCCTTTGGTGTGGATGGGACCGCCAAGCTCGGCTTCACGTTCGATATCTACTATCCCATCGCTGCCGGGATGAACAGAAGCCGTCACCCGGTTTGGTTGGCCAAAAGTATAATCGCCCAACGATAACACCGACAACGCGTTGACTTGTCCAGTAGTTTTGCCTTTTACATCGATGAGCAATGTATCTTGTTGGATTAGTTCATGCGTGCGCTCTTCGTGCAAATTGTTACGATAATCTTTCTCCTCGATAGCGTGATTCACGGCCTGTGCTCTAACAATGTCTTTGCCCTCTTTTTCCGCCCAATAAGCAGCCTCACGAACCAAATCTGCGATGCGACCAAATCGAGCGGAAAGTTTGTGTTGGTCCCGCGCCATGCGAGAACTATATTCTATAACGCGTGCGACTGCCCTGGCATCAAAAGGTGGTAATTTATTGTCGTCAACCACTGATTTGATGAACAAGGCATAATCGTGGGCGTTTTCTTCGCTGCGATTCATGATGGTGGCAAATTCGGCGCGCACTTTGAAAAGTTTGGCGAAATCTACGTCATGCTGACGCAGCAGCTCGTATAAAATCGGCGTGCCGAAGAGAACCACTTTGACTGAAATAGGAATTGGGTCTGGTTCCAGGGATATTGTGCTAATAAGACTCAACTGGGAGCCTAATTCGCGAATGCGGATTTTTCCATCGCGCAAAGCCCGCTCGAGGCCATCCCACGCGTAGGGGTTGAGAAGCACGTCCCGCGCAGGGATCAGTAGATAGCCGCCGTTGGCGCGGTGCAATGCTCCCGATCGGATCAGCGTAAAATTTGTTTGTGATGCGCCCATCACTATGCGGTGCTCGATGCGCCCAATCAGATTATGATAACTGGGGTGGCTTTCCATGATGACCGGCGCGCCATCCAGCTCGCTGTTATCGACCAGCACATTGACCTCGTATCGGCTCAACCATTGGGGCGCGGCCGCCGATTCCTCCTTGTCTCCGAGAAATTTATCCACATTTTCGACAATGTCATTTTGGATGGCTTCCAGATGCTGGGTGACTTTTTCGTAATCAGCGAAATTTTCTTTTAAGGCCTTGAACAGATGGTCGATGGCGAAAATTGTTGTATATTCATCCAGCTTTTTAAATTTTATATAATAAGTCTCACCAATATTCTGCAATCCGCGAATAGTTGTCTGAGCGTCTTGGCTGAGTTTCTCTCGCAGTTCTGTTAATTTTTCCTGATGTTCTTCGGAAAGCTTTTCGAGTTGCTCTGGGGTGATGGGTTTCCCTTTGATAACCGGAATGAGGGCGAATCCGGATGATGTGCGGCTGATGGTAAAGTTGGATTCTTTTGCTATCGTTTCTAGCTTTCGAAGTTCGGCTTCCTGAGCTTTTTGCATAGCTTTTGCCAGATGGTTGCGCTCATTGGTGTATCCTTCACTGGCAAAGGCTTGTTGGATTTCTTGTTTACAGCGGGTGATGAGAGCATCAATATCATCCTTGAGGGAGGTTGCCATACCTGATGGCAGGTTGATGGCTTTGGGGCTGTGCGGATTGTCGAAATTGTTGACATAACACCAATCGTCGGGGATTGGCTCGTCTATGGCTTTACGTTCGAGATAGTCGCTGGTCAAGGTTGTGCGCCCAGAGTCTGGGAGACCGGCCACGAAGATGTTGAAACCCGGCCCGGCGACTTCGCTGCCCAGTTCGAGGGCACGCAAAGCTCTGGGCTGACCGAGAACCTTCTCCAGGGGTGGAATATCGTCGGTGGTTTCGAAGTTGAGTGACTTAGGGTCACAATGGTGGCAAAGTGCTTCTGAGGGGAGTGATTGTAGTTGTGTCATATCGATGCCTCATCTTTCTGATTAGTTTTCGGGTAGTTGCTAAAAATCCTGTTGGTCAAGCGGCGTTGGAACTCTTACAATCTTTTTCTCTACCTTTGTGTTTACGCCATTAAATATATCTTCGGTGGCTGTATTCCTGAATATTCGAATCACGTTTACATAATATCACTGAACCCATGCTATATCAAGCTTCGCAAGAAGTCCCCTCACTCCCTCCCCAAAAACCGCCCAAACCAAATCCCCAGCACCTCCGCGGCCGGCTTTCCGTGTACCGAGATTGATTTGTCGTGCAAGATGGCAGCAGGATAATAGCCTCTCGAGACCGCGCCTTTGACCCAATCGAATTTATTCAGCGCCGCGAGGATTGCATCATAAGCCCTGGCCTGCTCGACGAAATTAAGCTCCAACAAAGGTAAATCCGGTGCGGGATAATTTAACGCCTCCGGGGATTGGCAATCCACAATGGGGTCGGGCAAACAACTCGTGAACGCCCCTCCCACAGAAGGATAAGCCAGGCTGATGATAATCTCATTGTTTTCTGTTCGCAGAGCAGAAATTTCATCAGTGATAATTCTCTCGGCTTCGGCTTGCAAGACTTCTGATGAGGCGTTTGGATCATCACTAAGCGGCGCAGACCAGAGCACATAAATCTGATCGACCTGATTCAAAAACGCGGGCCGATTGGTCATGCTTCCGGAGTAGGGCCAAGCCCAGGCAACGGTGCCATCAAAATGCTCACGAACCGCGGCGATGATTTGCTGATAGCGCTGATCGGCATCTTGGGGAACATTGGTCAGGCTGCCATCGGCCAAAATACCGCCCGGAAGTGCGGGAGCCATCCAACTTCCACCCAGAATTAGAGTCTGAGCATCACTTCGAGCGGCCAGGTCAGCGTGATGCAGGGCAAAGGCGCGATACTGATCGAACCAGGAAATCCAGAAAGAAAAATCGAGCCGAGCCGCGTTCCACCAGGCATCCACCGCGGTTGGGAAACGCGGAACAGGCCGCAGGGCAACGTGTAAATCCTCGGACTTAGCTTGCCGCACCATGTTGATCATCTCCGGCCAAAGTGCGTCCTGCCCGCTGACAAGCTCCAAAACAGGAGGGTCCATGCGCGTGAAAGTCCAACTCGGAGTCAGAATCACCCAGTTGGCCCCCTTCGAGCTTATATCAGCAAAAGCATCCGGGAAGCGAGGAATCCAAGAAGGATGATAACGCGGCTGAATTTCGAAACCAGCCACAAAATCCGACCCGCGCGGCTGAACATCGGCTTCGGTAACATCCACAGATGGAAGCTCGTTCTCCAGCCAGGCCCAGGCCTCGATAGTGTCGGGCAAGCCCATGGGGTCGGGGCTGGTTTTGATCACCTTCCCAGACGAAAAAACCCCTGGCGTGCGAGCATCGTCCGCGTGCCCGCATTGACCCGCGCGGCAGTAGCGATAACCCAACTCGTCGATAAGGTCTAAAGGGCTGTACAGAATATACGCCCACCGCTGCCCATCGAGATGCCACATCTGCAGAGGCTCGGTCCAGCCATAGGGATGAAACTGAATCGAAACTCCCTCGTCCGGCGGCGTATTCTCGGGCACGTTGATATCGAACGTGATCGAAGTCGTTCCATTGGCGTGCCAAGTGTCCACCCGCTCCTCTATCAAGGTAGGCGTTTCGGGCACGATAAAATGTCGAACTTGGAACGAACCATCATTAGCGCGTTCACTGTTCCAGAAACCATCCCCCAAAGTGTATTTATAATCAATATCTGCGCCCACCGGCAGCGAAAGAATAACCCCGTAACTCCCATCGGGGAGCGGAGACAGCCTCGGCATCCGCGCTCCCAATGTGTTGATGCCCCCCGATAGATCGGCAAATGTGTTGCCCAATTGAAGCAAATTCCCGGCCAGCCGCAAGGGCACAGACGGCAGCGTATCATCGGGAACCTGAATCAAAAAAGTAATATCGACATATTCAGCGCGGGATAATTGCACCGTCGTCGGGGTATTAGATTCCGCCGCAACCACCGCCCCCTGCTGAAAAGTTCGATACGAGCCATCCATTGCATAAGCTACCAAATTGTGCGTTCCGGGTGGCAGACCCTCGATGAGAAAATGCCCATCGCTGGTCGTCAGTGTTTGCGCACCCCCCGATGCCACCAAAATGCCCGCCAGTGGCGCGCCGCTTTGCGCATCGCTGACTCTGCCGCTGATTCGCCCAGCCGTCCCTTCGAAAGGAGTATCGTTCCAGCGTGTGACCACATCGTGCACCTGGCCGGGCGCGCTTACGTGATACAAACGATAACGCACAGAGCGGCCATCGGAAACATGCTCCTCTGCCAGAACATCACCGCGGCGTGAGTACCGGTATTTCACAACCGAACCAACCTGTAAAGGTATCCCCAAAACATAATTTCCCTCATCGACAACGTCCATCGTCAGCCGTTCAGCGTTGAGTGCCAGTCCTGTGACCTCGTCGAGAATGCTCAACAAAACTGGCTCATCCGGCGGTGTATTTGGGGGAACCTGCACATAAAATGTAACCACCGCCATATCAGCAGCTACTGCCGTCGGGGTCTCTTCAGGAACTGTATAGTCGGGCGGAGACAGTGTCGGTAACTTAAGATCGCAGCCTGCCAGCGCCAACAAAACAAGCATCGCCAGCACCGTCACAAGGCCGCGTTTCCAGGACGAAAAATCATTGCGTAATGAATTCATACGTTTACCCCTTCTTGGAGCAATTGAATAAGAATTTCTACGTTCGGGATATCGCCTGTCGCTAACATAATTGGCTTGCTGATTTCTGATTTTACCATTAGATGCCCATTGTCGATATTTAGGCTGATAATTTTACCCCAGGGGATTTCCTGATTCTGGAACCGAATCCTGCCCTGAAGGAGAGAAACAGGCCCAAAGTGGAGAGGCTCACCTTTTTGAAGCATTGTGCGCATCCCGGGGAGCAGCCGCGGGTAGACCCGTGCCTTGATGCGTGCGGCCAACTCATCAAAATTTTGAACGCGGTCATCAATACGGACAGGTTTACCCGTGAGCGGGTAGAGAACCAGGCTGTGGCGAAAGTTGAGCCTGAAACCCAAAAAAGTATAGCGGACCTTAGTCTCAGCCACCGCATCGATTTCTTCCCATGCGAGCACAGCGCGTTTTCCCCCTGTCCAGTGCACAATCAACCCATTTTTGTGCAGCGTTACAACTCGGTGAGCGCGGCGCACCCTGCGTATAGCCAATAATAGCAAAGGAACCAGCGCAACCGCAGCCAGCGCGAACCAGGGCCAACTCCAGTCTTTTGCCGCCTCAGGGCCATAGAAATAAATATACAATCCGTACGCAAACGGAGTCAATACCGCCAACCCCCCCGGAACGAAAACAATAAACACATCGTGCCAACGCAAAGGCCGGTCGCGATAAATAATCGTGTGAGTGGGGGAAGTTTTAGATTGCATTTGGGTAGATTGTGTTATGATTTGTAGGTCAGGTTTCTAGGCTTCGCGTCCCCGAAGGGAATACGTGACGTAATGCTAATATTGCAATGGTGCGGCCTGGACTTATCTCCGCTTGTCCAAGATTTAA
Source organism: Chloroflexota bacterium (assembly GCA_034717875.1). Classification (GTDB taxonomy): domain Bacteria; phylum Chloroflexota; class Anaerolineae; order Anaerolineales; family UBA11858; genus JAYELX01. The sequence goes on from JAYELX010000446.1 coordinate 9,022, forward strand.
CCCAGATTGCAGCAGCATGAACGAATTGTACCTTATTTGCTGTGACCGGTCTCCTGACCGAGTCACCGAATGAATTCGGCGGCTGCTACAGGAAACGTGTTGAAACACGTTAGTGTAAACGGACATCCCATTGTTCGTGGTTGGATACGAGAGTGCCTTTGACCGGTTCTAGCAGGGAAGAATCTCTTCAACATCCAACTGCTGTGACCGGTCTCCTGACCTCCCCGCTGTGACCGGTCTCATGACCTCCCCGCTGTGACCGGTCTCATGACCTCCCCGCTGTGACCGGTCTCATGACCGAGTCACCCACTCCCGCTGCTGTCCGCTGCTGTGACCGGTCTCCTGACCGAGTCACCCGCTCGCACGCTCGCACGGTCGGGAGACCGGCTCTAGCAGGATGGTTATGTATGCTTCGCACAGACCGGCTCCAGCAGGATGGTTATGTATGATTTGCGAAGACCGGCTCCAACAGGATTGTTGTGTATGTTTCGCGAAGACCGGCTCTAGCAGGATTGTTATTTATGCTTCGCACAGACCGGCTCCAGCAGGATTGTTATTTATGCTTCGCGAAGACCGTCTCCAGCAGGGAAGAATCCCCTCCACTCACCACGATTAAAACACTCTTATGTTATCACGCCTCGAAACAACTCTAAACAAATGCAGCCTGAACCCCAACAAACCAATCCTTGTTGGCCTTTCTGGCGGGCCGGATAGCCTGTGTTTGATCGATACCCTGCATCGCAAAGGCTACGCTTTGATTGCCGCCCACCTCAATCATCAGCTTCGCCCCGAGGCAGATACAGACGCGCATGAAGCTAGATGTATCGCTGAAACCCGTGCTCTTCCTTTTATTTTGGAGCAGAAAAACGTGGGCGCACATGCCGAAACCAATAACCTTTCTATCGAAGAGGCAGCCCGCACACTGCGATATAATTTTCTTTTCGAGCAAGCCCATGCCCATGGAGCACAGGCCGTAGCTGTGGGCCACAATGCTGACGACCAGGTTGAAACCGTGTTGATGCACCTGTTGCGCGGCGCGGGTCTGGCGGGATTAAAGGGCATGCGTGCTTATATGCTCCCAAACTCGTGGAGTGATTCTGTTGCATTGGTGCGTCCGCTGCTCAATGTTTGGCGTGATGAGATTCTGGCCTATTGCCAGAAATATGATCTCGAAGCGGTTTTCGATCGCAGCAATTTGGATACTACCTATTTTCGCAACCGTCTGCGCCATGTGTTGATTCCCTATCTCGATGAGTACGTGCCCGGCCTGCGCGAGCGTCTGCGGCAGATGGCCGAAATTCTCGCTGGGGATCACGCTGTCTTGGAGCGCGTCGTGCACGCTGCCTGGGATATTTGCATCGATACTCAGGGGGATGGATTTGTGGCTTTCGATGCCCGCAAGTTGGCCCATCAACCGTTGGGGGTGCGGCGTCGTTTGATCCGCCGCGCTGTGGCCGCCTTGCGCCCCGACTTACGGGATTTGAGCTTTGATGCTGTCGAGCGCGCTTTAGCCGCATTGGAGCCACCCTCTCGCAAAATGGATTTAGCCCTGGGCTTGCAGGCCTTTGTCGAAGATGGACGCTTTT
>JAYELX010000447.1:0-2079 GCA_034717875.1 Chloroflexota bacterium
ACCTTAGTCCGAATGGACTTTGCAATATTAGCACGGTCGATTTCCCCAACGGGGATGCACGCCAAAGGCGCGCAAAGCGAGCAATCGCCGTGCGGGCGTGTTCTTACGAACCTAGCAGAATCAACAATTGCTTCATAAAATCAACACTATTAGCGGTTAGCCAATCCCGCACGGGCGTTAACGCACCGTGCTAAGCCTACGAAGCCCCTTCGGGCTAGAACTTTGCGTGCCATTTGGCATTCGTGCCAATTTGTTGCCCGAACACACAAAATTCTAAAAGGCCGCCCGCTCAAGCGGGCTAGACAACACCACCAACATTTTGAGCAAGTACAGTGAGTGTGAGGGTTGATCAACCTGGGGATGACGGCACAGCCGACCGCACTGATAATTTCAGCGTCCGCCGGGGCTTCGAGCTTATGCCCAATAATTATTCTCAGAAAGGATACTAGGAAATACGATGAACCAACGTCAGTTTTTTGATCAGGCGGCAGCCAATTGGGATGCGAAACCAAGAGATGAGATGATGACCCGGTTGCGGGAGATCGTGGCCGGACTGGGTATCGCACCAGGGGATGCCGTGCTCGATGTGGGCTGCGGCACCGGTGTGCTTCTGCCATTACTGCACGAAAGCATGAATGGAGACAACCGCGTCGTAGCCCTCGACCTATCCAGGGAGATGCTCAAGCGGGCGCAGAACAAGAGGCAGATGATAGTATACGTGCAAGGGGATGCTCAGAGTCTACCCTTGCCAGAAGGGATTTTTGACTGGGTCCTATGCAACGCCGTCTTCCCCCACTTCCCCAACAAACCCCGTGCCCTGGCCGATTTACGGCGGGTGCTACGCGGCCCTGGGCCTGCCGAAGGGCGGGCTGGTGGGTATCTGGTTATCAGCCACGCGTTCAATCGCGAGGCGCTCAACGAGTTTCACCGCTCTAAAAGCGACGTCGTGGCCAACGACATTATCCCCGAAGAAGAGGAAATGTTGCGCCTGCTGCGAGAGGCGGGACTGATGAATGCTCAAGTGTGGGATGAATCTGACCGTTATATAGCGATGGCCTCGGCAGGTAAGAAACCTGCCCTACAAGCCGCGTAGGGCGGTTTTCCATAACCGCCGTCCCGCGTTGATATACAGTCTCGGCAGGTAAGGACGCCATAGGCGTGCCCTACAAGCCGAGATGGGCTTAGGAGAAATAATCATGAAGAACACAAGCAGCCCCGCTGATTCCGTGCAGTCGGATTCGGCTAACAAAAACATAAGCGCATATAAAATCGCCATCTCCATTCTCTTCGGATTACTGGGCTTTGGCGTAAACTTTTTTTCCATCAAATTCGCCTTCCCGCCTTATACGGCAGTCGTCTTGATTGGATTGTTGTTTCCAATGCTCATAACGCTTGCCTGGGGCTGGAAATATGGGCTGTTATCGGCCCTGGCCGGCGGCTGCCAGTCGATGTGGTGGTTATGGGGACCCAGCAACGGCTATGCCACATTTTTCGTTGTCACCCCGTTCACCCTGTGGATCGTATGGCACGGATTTGTGGCCGGTTGGCGCAAAAATCAAACCGAACATAAGTGGTGGTTAAGCGCATACATTGTCGAGATCTCATTTCGGATACTCAGCACGATCAACCTGTATACATTGAGCAGATGGGCCATAACGCTGAACCCGCCTCCCTGGAGTTGGGCTTCCGGGGCAACCAATACGATCCCCATGCCTTTTTCCCACTTTGTGGTCATCAAACAGGCCGCGGTTGGATACGTGATCTTGCTGCTTGCGGATGTATTATTGCACCTGGGATTTGTGAGGAAGTTTTTTGGACTGGAAGAGGAATATGACCAGGCCAACACAAGCTATATCATCAGCGCCTCGCTGCTGATTGGGGTTTTCGTTTGGCTCGCTGATAGTGTTATCGGTTTTCTGGTATTCCACACTGAGAATTCTCTTCTCGATTTACTGGCGTTGAACATCCCCCCCCATGATGTTTTCATGAGAACCATGTTCATCCTCGCCTGTTTAATGGGAGGCATGTTGATGTCGCGCTTACTGCGCAGGCAGCGTGAGAGTGGCCAGGCGTTGCGGG
>JAYELX010000448.1:0-2077 GCA_034717875.1 Chloroflexota bacterium
GTGGATTGGTGTGGATTGGTGGCCGGTCTCCATAAAGATTGCTGGAGCCGGTCTCCACATAGAGATTGCTGGAGCCGGTCTCCTGACCGTGCGACGCTATTTACCGATCATCAATAACCTGCTGCAATCGTGCTTTCAATTCATCTCGCCGCCGCACGTAGGCATCATCCGGCAAATCGCCGTCATCGTACAAATCATCCAGCGCAATAATAGCATCCATCAAATCGTCGGGGGTATCATCAACTGGTGGGGGCACCCTATCAGCAACACCCAAAACAGGATCCCCGCCTCGGTTGCGGGACCAAATATAAACGCCAACAGCAATCAAGGCAATGCCTAAAAATCCCAAGCCAACCAACAAATCAGTGTTTGCATCAGTTTCACCACTCACGTCGGCAGCCACTGGCATCTTGGGCAAACCGGAGATCGAAAATTCTAAATTATCTCCCGGGCCTAATTCATCAGCAGTGGCATAAGTATTATACGAAACACCTTGCAAATCACGCCCGACGGCATCCTGCAACTGCTCACCTTTAACCTTGACCCCATCAGCCGGGGTAATGATAATTGCAAACATCGTATCGATAGCAATCGGCAAAACCAAATCGAGTTTCTCTTTCTCATAAGGCATATCATAAGCGAAAGTTATCTCATAAGGCTGATCGGATGGACGCACAATGCCGACGCCAAAGCCATTCTCGCCCTGTAAATAATTCAACGTTATATTTTCTTTGACGTTCAAATTCGCTGCCACTTCGGGAAGCTCGAAAAAAACGACTGCGCCCCCTTCCTCGGATGGCACAACGGATTTCGGCCCAGGGTTAACCAGCAGCATCAATTGAATCACCCTCACGGTATCAGTACCAAACTCGAAGAAAACGTGCATGCGTTCACATACCAAACCAGAAACGTCAGTGGTGGTATCGAAAACCATAATCTCTAAACCAACGTCCGACGCGTCGGCGGCCACTTTTGCCATGCCGGACACATACGACACACCTTCGTACTCGACGGCGGCCAAATAGACGCGGCCTGCGGGCATGGGGACATCTTCGAAAACGACAACCCCGTCTTCGGATAATGATTTCGTCTGCGTGAATACTTCCTGCATCTGATCATAACCATTCAGAATAATATCTGCCTCGATGGGAAGATCGCCCCCTGAAGCATTAGTGACATCGACAGTGATAATGCCCGTTCCCCCAGAGGGATGCTCAGATTCCCCCTCAGTGTTGGCAGGTGACCCGGTAGGATTGACTTCATCCCCGGCAGCCGTCGCAGACAGCTTCACGGTCGGCGTGGCTTGCTGATACCCCGGCGGCGGAGTGACATCTTCCGACATCGAAATACAGCCGGTGAGAGTGAGGGCAAGCAGTAAATAAACAAGGGTTTGTGTCAGTGATTTATGTTTCATGGAATGAGTGGTGAATGGCGAATACAGGTGACAGTCACCTATTAGATAAATGCGCGTTCCGAATCATTTTATCTGGTGACATCGCTTCGCGTAGCACACCTGTAGGTGCTCGCGGTGTCACCGTGGGAATGACGCTCCGCGTCGCCTAGATGGAACGCATTACTCCTTCAAGCATGCTATTGCGAAGCGTTATTGCTGGACGTTCCCACGCGGAGCGTAGGAACGAGAGAAAAAAGTTGTGAGTCGTAAGTTGTGAGTTTTACGACAACGAAGCGCCACACTTGGGGCAAAAGCGATCCGATTCCGTCACAGGCGCGCCGCATTTTGAGCAAAAGCCGCCGCGTCGATCCTGCTGAGCCCTGCGCCGGGCGGCAATCAGAGCTTCGAGTTCATCCCCGCGCCCCGGCGATGAAGAAGCCGCGGCGGGCTTCGAACGCACTCTGGTACCATCGCCAACCGCAGCATCGGGATGCTGATCAATTTGCCGCAACACCTCAGCTCCGCACCGAACAATTTGTTTCCGCTGGGGAGGGTAATCGGCCTCAGGAATTTTCCCTAAATCGTGATCGAAATCCAATTCGGAAAGCGCGTTGACAATACGATCGCGCTCGGCCAAAAGAGCAGAAAGCTCATGCTCCACTTGAGTGACGACTGTGGAACTAG
>JAYELX010000449.1:0-2072 GCA_034717875.1 Chloroflexota bacterium
ATCCAAATTTAGAAGCCCTGATTGATGCGGGGACGCCGGTGGTCACAGTGGTGGGAAAAAGTTGGGATTTGCATGTGCGCGATGTGTTGGAAACCAGCCCGGAAGAAAATCTAAATATGATCGCGGAAAGTGTGGCGTATTCGAAGGAAATGGGCAAAGAGGTGGTTTACGATGCCGAACACTTTTTCGATGGTTATCGTGCCAATCCCGAGTACGCACTGGCTACGCTTCAGGCTGCGGTGGATGGGGGCGCGGACGTGCTGGTGCTTTGCGACACTAACGGCGGCCTGCTTCCCTGGGACGTGGAAGAAGTTTGCGCTGTGGTTGGGGAGCAATTCGAAACTCCGCTTGGCATTCACGCTCATGACGACGGCGGTAATGGGGCCGCCAACACGTTGGCCGCTGTTCGGGCGGGAGCCATGCACGTGCAAGGGACTATCAACGGGTATGGTGAACGGGTGGGCAACGCCAATTTATGTACCGTTATCCCAAATTTGCAATTGAAGATGGGCTTTGGCTGCGTGCCTGATGAAAAGCTGGCTGAGTTATCCGATTTGTCGCACTATGTGGCCGAAGTTGCTAATCAACCGTTAAACCCTTACCAGCCTTTTGTTGGCAAGAAGGCCTTCGCACATAAAGGCGGCATCCATGTGGCCGCGGTGCTGAAAAACGAAGATTCTTATCAGCATATTGATCCCTCACGTGTGGGCAATCTCCGTCGGACTTTGGTATCCGAACTTTCTGGGCGCGGCAATGTGGTTGAAAAAGCACACCAGTTTGGAGTGGATGTGGGCCGTGACCAAGCCGGTGAGGTAGTGGAGCAGATCAAAGTATTGGAGGCGCAAGGTTTCACTTTCGAAAGCGCTGAGGCCTCTGTCGACCTGATGCTGCGCCGCATGCAGCCGGGTTATAAAGCTCCCTTCGAGATGATCGATTTCATGGTGGTGGTGGAGCATCGGCAGGGGCGCGGCGTTTTCGCTGAAGCCACCGTCAAGGTAAAAATTGGTGATCGTATATTACATACAGCGGCAGAAGGCAATGGGCCTGTCAACGCCCTAGACGCAGCTTTGCGCAAGGCTTTGGTGGATGTTTATCCAAAGCTGGCCAGTATCCGATTGGATGATTATAAAGTGCGTATTTTGGATAGCGAAAGTGGCACTGCTGCAAATGTGCGCGTATTGATCGATACAAAAAATGGCAAAGAACGCTGGAGCACCGTCGGCGCCAGCTCCAATATCATCGAAGCAAGTTGGCGATCATTGGCTGATAGCATGGAGTATGCTTTGCTTAATGAAAATTGTAAAAATGGCTTTTCCCCCTCTCCTGAGGGAGAGGGCCGGGGTGAGGGCATAAAATCGTAGACTAGAATACGGTAGTGGTTAAATTGTAAGTGATGAAGCATTCCACCGCAGTACCAAGGCATGCTTCGCGAAGCGGATAGAACGAGATATCCCGTCCCTCACCCCCAACCCCTCTCCCAAAGGGCGAGGGGAGTCTGTGGCTTCTTTATGAAGAGTGTTATCCCAAGAAAAATGGCTTTTCTCCCTCTCCTGAGGGAGAGGGCCGGGGTGAGGGCATAAAATTGTAGACCAGAATACGGTAGTGGTTAAATTGTAAGTGATGAAGCGTTCCACCGCAGTACCAAGGGCGTGCTTCGCGAAGCGGATGGAACGAGATCTCCCGTCCCTCACCCCCAACCCCTCTCCCAAAGGGCGAGGGGAGTCGGTGCTTTCTTTATGAAGAGTGTTATCCCAAGAAAAATGGATTTTCTCCCTCTCCTGAGGGAGAGGGCCGGGGTGAGGGCATAAAATCGTAGACCAGAATACGGTAGTGGTTAAATTGTAAGTGATGAAGCATTCCACCGCAGTACCAAGGGCGTGCTTCGCGAAGCGGATAGAACGAGATATCCCGTCCCTCACCCCCAACCCCTCTCCCAAAGGGCGAGGGGAGTTTATAAATAGTATTACCCCAACCACAAGGAGTTTTGATGCAAGCAAAAATAATTTTACTTCCCGGTGATGGCATTGGCCCTGAGGTCGTGAACGCGGCTCGCACGGTGCTGGAAGCTGTTG
>JAYELX010000450.1:0-2061 GCA_034717875.1 Chloroflexota bacterium
TCACTGCTAACTACGGCTAACAGATGTTCGTGTATTTTATGCTCGTCCATAAATTACCTATTTTGGCAAATCAAATGGGGGGATGGGAAAAACTTGAAGGCTCCCATCAGGATCAGACTTCAGGCTTTCCATCAGTCTAGTTGACATCATTGTTGGGACAATCGCCCCTTCTTCTGTTGTCAAACCGGCTTCCTTCAGCATCCAAAAAATCCTTGTTTTCATTTTCTGTTGTGTAGATTTTGCTATTTGATCTAATTCCGGATGCCAATCAACTTTTCGATTATAAAATGCGTCATAATCAAGGTCTGTCAGCTCGTGATCGAGACTTAAGAATTTTTCATGGATCACTTCAACGGCGAAATCACGAATGTACGCATATCGCTTACAAATTGCAAACCATAGCAATTGCTTTTGTTCTTGGAGCGTTCCCTCCACAAGCAACTCTAATTGCTGATCGGAAAGTTGGTATAACCGTGGGGCTAATTCTTGATACATCCTTTTCAAGCTGCTCATGGTTCTGGCCTGGATAAGATTTTCGGCCTTCACTTTTTCTTTAACAGCGTCCCAATCCCTGAGCTGCAAATACGTTTCGGCAATCTGAATGGATGCACTCATAGTTAAACTAGCAGCTGTAAATGATAAAAGATATCTTTCTGAACTCATATTTTTCAGTTTACAAGGTTTGTTGATAAGCCTGTTCAATAAGAACCATCACTTTTTCCAAATCAGCCAGATCAGTCAAGCGGACTTCTACATCTCCCGTACCATAATGACCTAGTTCCGACACATCACGTCCAAGTTGGTGAGGGTCATCTAGCTCTGATAGCGAAATATCCAACCACATTTTTATAGAGCGAGCCTGGGGTTCTATTTCGCAGAAATTTTTTCCATGCTTATAGCTGATATACATCTTGTTGGCTTTTTCGGTGATGTCGCCATCCTCGTTTAGCTGTAAGATGCGTTCCTGTAATGCCTTAAAAAGTTCTCGAATTTCTGGGCTTTTCCCCTCTAAATGATCTTCTATCGTGTACGTTGGGATATCTTCTTCCTCACCAAGCGCAGACTTATCTTCGATGGCTCTTTTTGTGGTAACAAAAAAGGGATCTATATATAAAAATCCTTGCCCATATCGACGATACACCCATAACTCGATATTGGCGCCAATGCGGTTGACTGCATATTCATCGTATTTTGAAAAACTCTCGGCGATTAATATCAAACGGGGATGGCTCCAGTCAATTTCAATGTTATTTCCCAACACATCTTGAGCGGCCATGGTGAAATCCCCCTTATGATCTACCAACCAGTCCAAATAAAAAAGCCCCTGGTTGATGACGTTATCTTTGCTCGTTTTCTTGTATTCAATGATGGTTGGGGAGCCGTCTTGATCCAAACCTAGAGTATCGATGCGTCCGCGCTGGCGGTCACCGGTAGTGAATTCCGTGGCGATGAAACGGACTCCCATCAAGGTTTCAAGATTGGCTTCGAACAGACGTTGCAGCTCGCGTTCGTTCTTGAAAGAAGCAGGTTTAATTTGGCTGGCATTTTTCTGATCAAGTTGATATAACGGCATACATTCCTTTTTCGTGGGCCCCCACTCACAGTCCAGTTATTTGTTTGTAATGTGTTGATTAGTATATCACAACCAAGACACAAACCGCATGCTATTTGGGTATCCAGTGCCATCAAACACTCTCCCCACGCACACAAACACAACCGTCGCGATTACTTCACCCATACTCCCGCAACCGCCAATCCAGAGCCGTGAACCGATGGGCCACTTTGTTATTGTTGATAGCGATAGCAATGGCGCGCCGATTTCCCACCAACACGCACAGACGCTGCGCCCGCGTGATGGCCGTATAAAGCAAGTTGCGCTGAAGCATGATGTAGTGCTGCGTCACCACGGGCATTACGATGACGGGGAACTCGGATCCTTGCGCTTTGTGTACCGAGACAGCATAGGCCAGGACCAATTCGTTGGCCTCAGTCCAATCGTAGTCGAGCGTGCGCCCATCAAAGTTGATCCCCAGAGTCTGCTCAACGGTATCGAGAGCCTCG
>JAYELX010000451.1:0-2060 GCA_034717875.1 Chloroflexota bacterium
GTCATTCATATTCAAAACCAGGTTTTGGCCCATCACGGCCAGGCCAATCAGGCCAAAATCACATTTACTCATTTTAATTTACTCCTTTGAAAATAGGTGTCAGGAATCAGTAGACCAGGGATCAGGAGATCAGATGATCAGAGAAGCAAGACTAACGCGGTAAAGCATTTCGCCCGCTTTGGGTACAAATAAAATTCCTTCGGATTCTCGATTTTCCCATTGGGAGATATCGATCCCAGCGGGATTTTGGTATCCCAGGGAAAGACGTTCACAATCCTGGGGGGAAATCTGGCTGGATAGCGTGACCTTCACGCGAGGATATTCTTTGCCTCCCTCGAAGCTGCCTGCACCGCGCATGTGGGTGCTGTGGGCTAATACTCCCAAAGGAATATGCTCGAAGCGATGCCATTGTTTCAAGAAATACTCCAAAACATGATAGCCAATCTCGTAAATATATTTGCCATGCACGAGGCTGACCGTATCCAGATGTGGAGCATAGATAATCACTTCTCCACCCTCGGCTACGGCTGGTTCGAGTTTATACATAGCCTTTGCCGCTGTCCAGAGTTCATCGTACATCGGCGGCGCGCAAGAGAGTACCCGCTGGAAAGGTTTTTCTACCCATTGAATATGCCGCTGGGCCGACAAATCTGCGGCGGCTTCCCAGGCAGAAACATAATCGCCGATAAACATCCCGGCCAACCCATCGTTAACGACGACCAGTGCTATCAGTGTGATCGGGGTCGAGATGTGTTCGGTCGCGGCGTGGATCATGGCCCGTACGGGCGTATCTCTGATCCCGATGGTGCCAACCACTCCCGCCAACGCGCCCAGCCAGTGGGTGTTGTTGACCATCTCCGGGCCGGAAATGCCGGGGAATAGATATTTTGCTCCACCAGACATTCCCACCACTTCATGGGGAAAAGTTGGCCCTAAGATAAGAATCTGGTCGTACTCCAAGGCGGCTTTGTTGATGGTGACAGGTACATCCCCACCCAGGGTGGGGTGCCAGGTATCCCCAGCAATCTCTTGGATTTGAGACTTGGTCAGGGTGCCGATTTGGGTCAGGGCGCGGGGATCATCCCAGGCGTGATTGAGCAAACCAACATGCCGGAAAGTTGAAGCCCGTTCCTCGGGGCTGATGCCCACAAGGTTACAGAGTTGGGCCTCACTCAAGGGCGGATGAGTCCCCAGTGCAACCATGAAATCAAGTTGACGGGTGTCGGGCAGCACATCCACTAAAATGCGGAAAAGTTGCGGCAAGGGCAGGCTGCGGGTGTGATCGGGGATCAGCACCAACAGGCGTTGATTTGTGAACTTGCCATCGAGTCCGCGAGTAAGTTTTTGGCGAATAATATCAGGGGCAAGCAGCCCTGTTCGAGCAATGGCTTGGGTAATAAGCATAAGAATTTATCTCAATTAGAACGGGTTGGTGAACACAGGTGACAGTCACCTCATGCGAAAATCTTTATCGCTTAGCTTTTTTACCACTACCAAACGCGGATCTATCTTTTAGGAAAAATCAGCGGGATTCGGATTTGATTATACGCCGCTAAAGGCCGAGAAGCCGCCATCCACCGGGAGCACAATGCCGGTTACAAATTGAGATGCCGGGGAAAGCAGCCAAAACATGGCCCCGAGCAGGTCTTCCGGGTCGCCGAAGCATCCCTGGGGGGTGTGATTGATGATGGTTTTGCCGCGGGGTGTTAGATCACCAGTGTCGGCGTCCATCAGCAGGAAGCGGTTTTGCTCGGTGAGAAAGAAGCCGGGGGCCAGGGCGTTAACCCTGATATCGGGAGAATATTCCTGCGCCAGATGTACGGCCAGCCATTGGGTGAAATTGCTGACGGCTGCTTTGGCAGCGGAGTAAGCCGGGATGCGCGTCAGAGGTTGGAAAGCATTCATCGAAGAAGTGTTAAGGATGGTGCCTTCACGCTGTGCGACCATAATTTTTCCAAAAACCTGGCTCGGAATCAATGTCCCTAAGAAATTCAGGTTGAAGACCCATTGAACAGCATCGGACGGCAAGTCAAACAAGGGTAAATCCGGGCTGGTTGTGG
>JAYELX010000452.1:0-2058 GCA_034717875.1 Chloroflexota bacterium
TGGCTTCCCATGATGGAATTGGAATTCGCCCTGTGGAGGGGATTCTAACTCCCAGCGAGACTCAAGCCCTGCTCGCGCGTGCATCCGCTCATGGAGGCAATATCTCGTACAAAACCAACTCCGACGGCAGCAAGAGCGCGTATGAGCTAAATATCTCCTATTTCGATGCCATCTCTGACCCCAACGGAGACGAGGGTCTGGAGCTGCAAACCAAACGTTTTCTGGCTTCCCAAGCAATAATTCTCAGTTTGGCCGGAGTGCCGGGGATTTACGTACACAGCCTATTCGGCTCGCGAAACTATTATGAAGGTGTGGAGAAATCTGGACGTTTTCGCTCTATCAATCGTAAGAAATTCCAGCGAGGAGAATTCGAAAACGCCCTTGCCAATCCCGACACCACCACGGCTCAAGTCTTTGACGGCTATACGCATTTGCTGAAAATACGGCGGCAACATCCAGCCTTTCATCCTCAAGGCCCGCAGCAGATTATTCCCCTTGACAAACGGGTTTTCGCTATTCTGCGAACATCGCCTGACAACAATGAGCAAATTCTCTGCCTCATCAACGTGAGCAACCAGCATCTACACCTGAGACTGGATTCATGCCCCGACGCTCTTCCGCCCACATCCCGCTGGTGTGACTTGCTTTCAGTACCAAACTGCTTCCAGGCGTCAGATTCTCCCCCACTTAAAATCGCCCCCTATCAGATACTTTGGCTGCAAAAACAATAACTCAAGGATCAACGTCCACTCGATTTGGCCAGTTTACTTAATAGCCATCCTTTAGCTTTTAGGTTTTGCCACTGTTTTTACAGGCTCAAATTGGGGCAATGCCGCCAACAAGGGTAAGACAGCCAAAAGAAGACGCGCTTCCTCCCCTTTTTCGGCCAGGGCCAGAATGGCGATGCTGGCACCGATAACAATAAGCAAGACATGTTGGGGGTTGGCAAATAGCTGCAAAGAGGGATTGGCGATAAAATCAATAAGCAGGCACATCAACTGAATCAAGAAAAACAAGAAGGCGGCATAAAAAGCGATCCGATAAACCCAAGCAAAAATATCTTGCGGCTCTGGCTGATCAAACAAGGTCAGTCGCGGCCGCAGCAGTGCCCCCATCCGCTCTACGATGCGGGGAATACTATCTAGGGGGTGAGTAAGTACATATTTCAACACCGCCGACTGAATTCTTTTACCATTCTCATAATGCTCTTGGGTATGGATTTGGGATCGGTTGTCCCAAGTTTGAGGCTCCTCGACAAGTTCGGGCATGTCAATAATGTCTCCCCAGGCGCGATAGAAATTAAAGCCGCCATGATTGGACCAAAATATCTGCCCGTTGTTAAACACAAGCAACTTAGCATGCCAACTCGCGGAGATGAGCAAAAGTGGAATCAAAAATGCGATCAAAACCTTTTTGGGCAAAGGGCGATAGGCGAGATAAATATACATCAAAATGATCGGAATGAAGACCAAAACAAAGGGGCGTGACAACTCTGCAAACGATAAGAATAAACCTGATATAAACGCCGAAAGCACTCGGAGCGTCCGGTTTTTGGCGCATTCACGGGTGAGTTGGTCAAAAAACAAAAACATCAAAACAAAGCAGGGAAAGTAGACATCGTAAATCTCGGGATTCTGAGCGCTGATAAACACTGTCGCAGGTAAGAAAATCAAAGCTAACACAAACGAGGCCACGGCGTTCACAATCCGTTTCGAAAAAAGCCACACAGCCAGACAATAGGAAACCAGCAAGGCCAGACGGTATAACTCATTGGTGATGATCTTAGTCGAACCGAATACTTTTACGTTAACGATTTCCAAGAGCGAAAGTAAAGGCGGTATCCCGGAGCGCATCTCTTTGAAAAAAGCCAAAATCTCTCTTGGGGTTGCCTCCAAGAAATCAATAGCATGGTAATAAGACATCCAGGATGTGGACGGCCTTCCGATCATGTCGCGTCGCAAGAAAAACCAAACACCAACGAGAAAAATGGAAAGTAAAATAAATACAATTTGCTTGCCCGTCAACTCGAGAAAAGTCAGACGACTTACATAAATTTCC
>JAYELX010000453.1:0-2053 GCA_034717875.1 Chloroflexota bacterium
GGCACGAAGCGGCCCAGAATTGCAGCGTGATCACGACCGCCGATGCTAGGCACCAGGCGCAGGTTGCCCCAATCACGAAAGGCTCCAAGAAGGTTAGGTAGATCGAAAACAAGGTTCCAAAGAGTGTCATCGCCCAAACCCCCTGAGCGGCAAGGGTGCGCCAATTCTCCGGCCCATAGTGCTGAAACGCCCACGCAGCTAGAATGGCTACATAACCGCTGACCCCCAACACGCCAATGGGAAGTATTCCAAACAACCGGGCGTAGGGACTTTGCTGCACGGTGTTGCAATCCCCCACAGGCCCGCAAACAGCCTCGGTTCGAGTAATCTCCACATAAGATAAATACCCAGCCACGACCAGGCCCACCACCGAGAGAGCTGGAATCCACCATCGAGACAACGGGATTTTTGCAGCATTGTCGCTGTTGATGCCAATCCCAATCGCCACTACGCTGGCAACCATTCCCACTAGCACAAGCACGGATATAATATTCCCGCTGAGGTCCCGCTGGAATTTATCGGCCACACTTATTTCTTCTGATAAGGTTGTTTCCAGCGCGATTGTATCTTGTGTATTTTGAATCACTTCCTTTGTGGGATTTACCTGTGTTGAGGTGATTTGATCTGTTGTAGCTTGCGCGGCAACCGGGGGAGTTGATGATACTTGATCGGTTGCTGTTTCTGTATTTTCCGTAACGTTTTCTGTAACCGTTGCCTCGGCCTGAGCAGTTGCCTGCGCGTTGGACTTGGCTAACAGTTCTTCCAGGCCAGGAATCTCCGGCCAGGGGATACCGCCCGCGTCCAGCCCCTCTTCGATAATGCCTGGAAATATATCTGGAATCTCACGCGAACCAACTAAGACCGTATCGCCAACAATCAGAGTTGGAACCCCGCGGCGTCCATCAGGAATATCGAATAAGTCAATTGCGGCCTGGTAAAGTTCCTGCCCTTCAGTGGAATAGGTGCTGATGCCGATGATGCTCAGTTGATCATTATATTGCTCGAAGAGCGGCGGCAGCGTTTCTGTAATTACTTGCTCGCAGTGCGGGCAAGAGGGGGAAAAGAAAAGCACTGCATGAACGACATTATCTTCTTCCTGTGCCTGAATGGCTTGGGGGAAAAAGAAGCTAATGATAAGCATCAAAGGAAGAATTCTCAATATAAATTTTCTGTGCTGCATGTATGTCTCCGTATGTCTCTGCATGTTTCCTAAAACGTAACCGTTCAGACGTGTCACTCTGGTGTAGCGCCGGTTGAACCTGTCGAAACCAAGCGGGCCTGAAAAAGTCAAGATATTTTATTGTCAGTCCTAAATGCTAAATCCAACCAGCTATTTTATCACATTGTTTTTTAAGGCCTGGTTTGTAATTGCTCAAAATGTTAGTGGTGCTGTTTAGCCCGCTTGATCGGGCTTCGCAGATTTAGTGATTAACCGCTGCGATTGCCCTGCCTGGTTAATATTTTCATCGCTTCAGTGATTCTACCTGCGGTCATACGTTTGCGCTATAATACGGCAAAGTACGCCACTAGCGAAGCCGCTGATTGAGTAGTGGAACGTATCGAAATCAAGGCGCAGCGGCTTAGACAAAGACCCGTTCTTGGTTTCGATACGGCGAAATGCACCGCCTACTCTACCGGCGAACTACCTTACGCTGAGTCGCACGCCTTCGTCGAGATGTGGAGAAAAATACAGTAATTCCCGATATGAGGAAAGGTCAAGACTTCGGAAGTCTCCAGTGACCTATTTTGCAATAAATGCGTTTTCAAAGACTTCCGAAGTCTGCTTCTAGCTACAAAGCGGGATTTGCTAAGAAAAATATAATCATAATACTCTGCGACTCACCACCTCTGTGATAAATTACGAAAGGTGAACTATGGTAGCTGACAAGAACAACTTCTTACTTTCCAATCTATCAATCACTATAATTTGGGGTGGTTCACGGTTAAGGTAACACTTTTTGTAAAATATCTCAGCGCCGGTCGAGTGTTTTCGCTGTAGTTTAGCGAAAATGTATCGAGACCTAGCGGCCTAATACAGCAATATTCCCTTCAA
>JAYELX010000454.1:0-2051 GCA_034717875.1 Chloroflexota bacterium
AACGCTGGGGTATGAAGTCAATCAATCTAATCCGGTCACGCTGCTATTTGCCGACTGGGTTTTCACAAAGTAATACTATGCCTCAAACCATCCTGGTCGTAGACGACAAAACCAACGTTCGCACCCTTTTGCGCGAATACCTTACCGAAGAGGGTTTCCGCGTCGTAGTTGCCGAGAACGGGCAAGAGGCCCTTTACGTGGCCAGGCACGAGAAGCCCGATTTGATCATCCTCGATATCATGATGCCCGAGATGGGCGGTTACGACTTCATCCGCGTTTACCGCAAGGAGAAGGACACTCCCATCATCCTGCTGACTGCCAAGTTGGAAGAAACCGACAAGGTGCTGGGCCTGGAGCTGGGCGCCGATGATTATGTCACCAAGCCCTTTGGACTGCGTGAAATGGTGGCGCGCATCCGCGCCGTGCTGCGCCGAACCGGTCGGGTTGCGCCGCGGGCGGAGCTTCTGCGCGGGGCCGGTATCGAGCTTCATCGCGGCAATCACACCGTAACCGTAGAGGGGGAACTCGTCGATCTGACCCCCTCGGAGTTTGATCTGCTGGCCATTTTGATGGCTGCTCCCGGACGGGTTTTCTCCCGCCTGGATTTGCTCGAAGAGCTGCAAGGCACGGCTTTCGAAGGTGTTGAGCGCACCATCGATGTGCACATCCGCAACCTGCGCATCAAAGTTGAGTGCGACCCCAGCGCTCCCACCCGCATCGAAACGGTTTTTGGGGTGGGCTATCGCTTTGGAGCAGTGAGCGGTGAGTGGTGAGCAGCGATTATAGAATGTCATTTGGTTAGCTGGAGCCGGTCTCCCGACCGTGCTCCCTGACTCAGCGAATGAATTCGTCGCTAACCGACGCAGGTCGGTTTCGCAAGACAGCATCGATTTTCGCGCAGCATACCTGAAAGGGGTACAATCGGTATCACTCTCGTTCCTATCGCTCAGCGTGGGAACGTCTAGCGATAACGCTTCGCATAGCATACTCTTGCTGTGCACGCCTTCGGCGGGAGTACTGCGTTTCACCCAGGCGACGCGGAGCGTCATTATCACTGTGACACCGCGGCACCTACAGGTGTGCTACGCGAAGCGGTGTCACCAGGCAATCAGGCAACCAGGCAACCAGGCAAGGGCGCGAAATATGGGTTGTGTAAATAGTGATCGGCATATAATTTGTTGTTCACCACTGAACACGGCTTACTGACCACTGTTTCCTGAAATACGAAATTATGCATTCATTGGCATTCAAACTTCTGCTAGCTTTTCTGGCTGTCAGCCTGACTGTGGCCGTGCTCGGCGCGGGGATTATCCACTATACCACCCAGCGCGAGTTCGCGGCACTGACTCTCAAAAATGCCCGTCAGGCTTTTATCGGCCAGGCCAGTATCTATTATCGCACCACCGGGTCATGGGATGGTTTTGCCCATTTTCTCTTTCAGCATCAGGCCCCTCCTCCACAGCAACAACCCCAAAATCATCCTCCTCAATCTTCGCTTCAGCAGCCGCTCCCGCCCCGAAACGAGCCCCACGCCACAGCTTTCATCTTCTTGCTGGCTGATACAAATGGGCGTGTGATCGTGCCTGTCAGGCCTTACCGGGTTGGAGAAATTCTCTCTGCGGATATTTTGGCTGAGGGAACGGCTCTAGACATTGACGGCGAAATAATCGCCACGGTCATTGCCATGGGCGACCCACCCCCGCTGGCTGCGCGTGAAGTGCATTTTTTAGAACGTTCGCGGCGTTCCTTGATCTACGCCACGTTGGCGGCGGTCGCTGTTGCCTTAGTCTTGAGTTTGCTCCTGAGCCGCGGCCTGACGCGCCCCTTGCGAAAATTAACCACCGCTATCCGCTCCACGGCCAAAGGTGAAATGGGGTACCAAGTGGATGTGCGTTCCCGAGACGAAATCGGCCAATTGGCAGGTGATTTCAACCAGATGAGCGCGCAGCTAACCCGTCTCAACGAACAGCGCAGACAGATGACTGCTGACATCGCCCACGATCTGCGCTCCCCGCTGACCGTTATCTCCGGGTACGTTGAGTCGATGCGAG
>JAYELX010000455.1:0-10477 GCA_034717875.1 Chloroflexota bacterium
TTTTTTGGAAGTACAGCATAGGATGAAATTACCCATCGCACCAGGAATGTCAGCCCAAGATAGATTAGTAACCCGCCGATCAATGTTTTTGGGAGTACGGTTAACACCGAGTTGCTGTAGAAAAGCACAACGCCAAAAAAGGCTGCCGAAAAAACACCAGTAAATCGGTTCTTCGCTCCCATTTTGTGGGAGAGAGTGGAAAGGCTGGCGGATTGATATCCCATAATTCCGCCGCCGCAACTGGCTAAAATGTTAGCAATTCCCGCGGACTTTAGTTCTCGGTTGAGATTGACATCTTGTTTTGTGGCTAACTCTATGCCGCTGCTGTTGAAAAGCAGACTGAGTAAGGAGATGGGGATCGGGGCGATGATGGTGAGTGCTTGTCGAGAAATCACATCCCAGTTCACGTTTTGTAGTTTTGTTAAGATCAGGGCAGGATTTATATTTTGCAAGTTCGAGAGAATAAGGTGAAATTGCTGTTCATTGCCTGGGAGAGGGTCTAATAACCAACCCAGCCTGGTCATTTCTATGAATGAGATTCCTGTTACCCAACTGACCAAGTAGAAAATTGCTAGAGCGGCCAAGAATGTAATTGGTATGACTACGTCGTGTCGAAAATGTTTTTGTAGTATGAAAAGCACAATCGCGAACAATAAGCCCGGCAGCCAAAGGACGAGTATATCAGGTTGTATCCATTGGGATATGCTTCCTATCTTCAAAGAGAGGTCGGACATTACGCCGAATCCCCCTGTTACCAGTAACCATCCTAGCCCGGCCATAAAGCCTCCGAAAACCGGGTGAGGCATGAAGCGAATCAATCTCCCTAATTTGAAAAGACCAAAAAGCAAATATACCAAACCAACGCTGAAAGTGCTCACTCCAAAAGCAACGGCTATGGTAAAAAATACCTCATCTGTTGTGGCTGATGCAGGCATTCCGGTTGCTATTTGCGCTGCTAGCAGTGCAAAGATAGGGGTTATGGCAGCCTTTGGGAATGCAATAACGCCTTTGATCGAACTTGTTAATGCTACTGTAGCTGTAAGCACAAGTCCGCTGAACAAGGCTAAACCAATCCCCGCCGAAAGATGCTCTGACAGGTCGCCGGAGAAGATCGTTACTCCATAAGAGATCGTATTGCTGACAGCAATAAAACCCGCAAGGAGGCCGGCCATCAGCGTTATTGCGAGTCGTCGGAATAATAGGGTGAATTTTTTAATCATGTTGTTTGGCTTTTGGTGGTATTTTAGTAAGTGATGAATACAGGTGACAGTCACCTTATACAAAAACCTTTATCACTTACCTTTTTACCACTACCTGGCTTTATACGCCGGGAGGGCTAACCAGAGGAACGGGTGTAAAAACCAGGATGAAAATGATCAATCCTAAGAGCGCGACGGCTTTTCTACGGGGGCTTAGCGGGGTGATTTGATCCAGTGGCTGCGCGTGTGTGCGTCCAAAAATGAGAATTAAAACAGCCCACAGCCACCAGCCGGACCAGACAAGCCCAAGCAGGAGTAATATGACAATAATGAACGGAACCAACTTTCGTGCTCGTTGGCCCAACAATACATAAATATTGTGACCACCATCGAGCTGCCCGACGGGGATGAGGTTGAGAGCTGTGACCAGCAACCCGGCCCATCCAGCCCAGGCTACCGAGTTCAACATTACGTCGATGCCCCCATGGGGTAAAGGCATCCCCGTGAAAAAGTAGCGAATCCAATACAGCATGGGGTTGAGGCTGCCATAACTGGCCGGCTCTGGCAAAATTTTCCCATGAATTATGTATTTTAGGGCCAGGTAGAGCAGCGAATTGCCCTCGAAGCCCTGGCCTAGGGGTAGAATTTGAGGCAATTGGTGTACTTCTGAGGTGTAAAGGCCAATCAGCAGTACCGGGACAGCCACTATTAACCCCGCCAGAGGGCCGGCCGCTCCGATATCAAGCAGAATGTTTTTGTTTTTGGGCGGTTCTTTTAATTGGATGAACGCCCCCATGGTCCCAAAAGGGCTTAGTGGGAAGGGGATGAAATACGGCAGCGTGACTGCTGTTTTATGATAGCGGGCTGCCAGATAATGACCAAACTCATGGGCTAACAGAATCCCCAGCATGCTGACAGCAAAAGGCCACCCATTGCTCAGGTTCGCGAGTATGTTCATGATGTCGGTGCCGAAATTCTCGCTAACGGGCCCATCATAATTGTATAGCGCACCGGCAAATAATACGCTCAACAATGTCAAAATGAATAGCCCAAAATTGACCCACGGATTCGATGGAGTGGCGAGGTTGATTCCCTGCTTCAAATAGATGGTATGTTTCCCCTTTTCTTTGCGGAAGATGGGTGTGATTTCATAATGGCGAAGTTCGTTGCTCAATTGGTCATAAGCGGCTTCAGAATCGCCGTAGAGTTCACCGCCATAGCGGACTAAAAAACCTTGCTTGGCCGCTCCCCACGTTGTGTCGTCGATTCTGAATACGCGAGTGACAAGCCGAGTGAGTGTTTCATTGTTGTTGTGGGGAGGGGGGCTGGGTAGGGTCATAAGCTATTAGATTCTGTTTTGTTTGTAAAAATCAGGCGGGAGTGGATGGGAGTCGAACCCACCGCGGCTCGCATAACGACCCGCCACCGGTTTTGAAGACCGGGGAGCCCACCGGGACTCAACCACCCCCATGTATGACTTTGTGATTATACCGCAGATAAGAACAAACGTCGTCTTTGCAATCGATTGCTCTGTCGATTGAAATCGACCCTGCCTAGCGAAACCGACCTTCGTCGGTTGGTGCCCAATCCACGCAGGTGGATTTTGTAAACCAGCCTCGAATTTATTCGAAGGTTTTTCCCTTTGACCTTCGAGCCTTCGACAAGCCGCTCAACCAACGCTGTACTCAAATTTGGAAATGGGCAAGTTATTTAATTATCATTCCATAAGTGCTAAAAAGGTGTTGACTTTGTAGCCGTTATCAAGTATCCTAAGGGATGTTACTCTTATAAAAATTAGACTTGATTGGAGGTTTAGTATGGCTTTGATGATTACAGATGAGTGCATTCTTTGTGGCGCTTGCGAACCGGAATGCCCGGTGGAAGCAATTTCTGAGGGCGATGAATTTTTTGAAATCGACCCGGATCTGTGTGTTGAGTGCGAAGGTTACTTCGACACCAACCAGTGTGTTGAAGTTTGTCCCGTGGAGTGCATTGTCCCGCTGGAGTAATAATTTTTACACTTATTATTTACTTTGCAAACACCCTTGTTTTTTCAACAAGGGTGTTTGTTTTATTTATAGGTGGTGGTAAATTTTGACTGATGAGAAAGGTGACAGTCACTTCCGGTAGATGAAAAAGTACTGAAATTTGCTCATTTTGCCACTCAGAGTACACGCACAACGCTATTTGGCAAAGTGACTGTCACCTATACCGCGTAATGCATCAGTAAATTCTGACCATTACTTATTCCTATTGACACGCCCTTCCCTTGTGCTAAAATGCTGCCAAGTTGAAAATCGAATAAAAGGTAGAGATAGCGGCTGAAACTCTTTTTGATAGTGGTAAAAAAGTAAGTGATTAAAATTTTTACGTGAGGTGACAGTCATCTGCGAAAGTGTCTTGTTACTAAAAACACACTGGTTAGCAAGGTGATTTAGAGTGTAAATCGAATTTATAGGTGACTGTCACCTGAGAATGACCACTATCATCATTTTGAGTTGACGAGGTGGAGGTTCCTTCCCGCGATGGAAGAGCTAACAACCCTGATAAAATCACCTTTGTGACGGGTTGAAAAATCGGATAGATCAGCGGATGCCTCTGAAGCCCGGTCACGGGCTTCTTTCTTCCTTCCGGAGAGTGTTGTTGTCGAAAACCATCCAGCGATGGATGCGCCAAGACCAACACAGTGATGCAGACAATCCTGCGTGGATTTGTTTGCGGGTAGGATGGAAGGGCTGCCGTTAGCAATTTGTTGGTATGGTTGCCGGGTATGCCTGAGCATGCCCGGTTTTTATTTTGCATATATTGAGGAGGTATAGCCATGGATAATAGAATAATTACGGAACGGGTTCGAGAGGATAATGTGAAGTATGTTTCTCTCCAATTTACCGATGTCACAGGTTCGGTCAAGAGTGTGGATATTACCCCTGCTCGACTTGCCAATGCTTTGGATGATGGTGTTTGGTTCGATGGATCTTCTGTGGAGGGATTTGCCCGCGTTCAAGAAAGCGATATGCGTTTGGTACTCGATCCGGACACTTACGCAGTTTTGCCATGGTCTCCCCCGGAATTGAAGAGGGCGCGCGTATTTTGTGACATCTATCGCCCCGATGGGACACCTTTCCCCGGTGACCCGCGCGGCGTGCTAAAGCGAATGCTGGAAGAAGTCGATAGGCGCGGCTGGGTTTTCAACGTAGGCCCAGAACCGGAATTCTTTTTGTTCAACCGCAACGGTTCCGAGCAAATCCACCCGGTGCCTTACGATGTGGGAGGCTATTTCGATTTCTCTCCAAGCGATCAGGCAGTTGTGGTGCGCACAGAGTTGATGGATGCTTTGTCAGCGATGGGGCTGGAAATCGAGGCGGGGCATCATGAGTTTGCGCGCGGCCAGCATGAAATAGATTTTCGTTTTGATGAGGCCTTGCACACGGCTGATAATGTGCTCACGATGAAATATACTGTCAAAGCAATTGCAGCTCGACATGGCTTGATTGCATCCTTTATGCCCAAGCCGATCTTTGGTGTCAGCGGCTCAGGCATGCACTGTCATCAATCTTTGTTCGATAAAGATGGGAACAACCTTTTCTTCGATGGCGATGATCCCTACTACCTTTCGAAAGAAGCTTATGGCTTTATTGCCGGGCAACTACAACATGCTCGAGCATTGTCGGCGATTGTAGCTCCCACAGTGAATTCATACAAGCGCCTGGTTCCTGGTTATGAGGCCCCCGTTTATGTGGGTTGGGCGCAGATCAATCGTTCGGCGTTGATTCGGATTCCGCGCCACACTCCGGGACGAAACGAATCAGTCCGGGCCGAATTACGTTTCCCCGACCCCTCGGCGAATCCTTACTTGGCGT
Source organism: Chloroflexota bacterium (assembly GCA_034717875.1). Lineage (GTDB taxonomy): Bacteria > Chloroflexota > Anaerolineae > Anaerolineales > UBA11858 > JAYELX01. The sequence goes on from JAYELX010000455.1 coordinate 5,060, forward strand.
TTGCCGCTATGCTGGCTGCAGGCCTCGATGGCATTGACAATCAGACCGAATGCCCGCAGCCGCTCAATAATGTCAATGTCTACAACCTGACTCGCCAAGAGCGCGCTGATCGTAATATCGAAGCTCTTCCTAATTCCCTGGCCGATGCCTTGCGTGAGTTGGAAAAGGACACATTGTTGGTAGATGTTCTGGGTGCGGATATGTACGAGGCTTTCTGGCGCGCAAAGTGGGCTGAGGTGAAAGAATATCGCGCTACTGTGATGGATTGGGAAGTGAAACGGTATTTGGAATTGGCGTAAAAAGATGGTAGTAAATTTTAACCGACAAAGAAGGTGACAGTCACTTTCGCTAGATGAGTAATTACGAAATCCATATCTTCAGCGGCACAGTAAGCACACACAATGCTATGTGATAAAGTGACTGTCACCTATGTAACGTATGCCGACAAAAATAGGCCCGATTTTTTACAAGATCGGGGCGCACCTTCTCAAAAAGTAGGGTGGTATCTCAAACCGGACAGCGGATGGGTAGCAGATTAGCGGATAAACGCCGCAGTTCGGAGACTCATCCGCTAATCCGCTCTGTATCCGCTGACCAGCTGGTGTGTTTTCTAACCCTGCCCCGGAATATTGATAAGACACATCGGGCTTATTGGTAACTATATTTAGGAGGGTTCATGTGGTGTAGTAATTAAGGTAACATATTTATAAAGCGAACGTCGATTGAGAGGCCGAAAGAACTGGCCTAAGTCGAGATCAAGGAAGCGGGTTCACGGAAAGATTGTTGCTGAGGTAAAGCCGCTGGTTTCGACAGTTTTCCCCCTACGGGGACGCAGAGCGAACCGACGCTAAACATCCTAATAACGCTAAGTATCCGTAAAAAGTGTAATCTTATTTCTGAACCATCCCCTATATTTGCTTTTGATTGGGTACAATATAAATCATTGGTAAACTGATCAGCGTGACTGCGAACTTGACTAGCAGATTGATCAGAAATATATCCCACACAACTGACCAGGGCAAAGCCCAACCAAAAGCACCAATTGCAAAGATGGCGTTATCGACTGGGACGCTGACGCTGTTGCTCGCGAGTACGCGTCCCCATTGGTAGCGCGAGGTGATCTTTGTGACGAACCACTGGTAGATTTCAGTGTCGATCAATTCGCTGACAACTTCTGCTAAAATTGAAGCAACGACGATTCTCCACACCGGGGCTAGAATTGCGCTGAACTCGGCACCCAACCCCCAACTGGGATCGCTGGGCACGCTGGCACACCACATCAAATATGCAGCCATCAGCAAGTTGATCACACCCGCAATGATGATCAGCGCCTGGGCATTGCTTTTTCCCAGCACTTTATGAACAGTATCTCTGAGTGTGAAGGTGATCGGGTAAATGAACGTGCCCATATCCACAGCTAACCCGGCCACCACGCCAATTTTCAGACTGGATATATCGGACAACATTTGGGCTGCGACATAGGCAGCGACAACAATAACCGCAATGCGGGGAATCTCGACGAGTTGTTTGTCTTTTGTTGTTGGTGATGATTTCATCGGTTAGAATTACCTTTCAAGTTAAACTTTGATTGATGGGAAAGGTGACAGTCACTTTCGCAAGATGATAAAATACTGAGGTTTGTTTCTTTAGCGGTAAAAAGGCAGGCAATAAAGATTTTTGCGTGAGGTGACAGTCACCTGCGTTCATCAACCACCACTCTCCTTCTAATGGTTTTGAGCCATAGTTTACCACAGGCTAGAATTGTATCTTCTCAAAATTTCGAGGAAAGTAGGGCGGGATTCCACGCTTTACGTCCCCGGAGGGGATCCCCGCCGCATCTACTAGAACTCATTAAAAAATGAACACACGAAATAAAACCCAGAAAATAAAACGCTCACTGCCCCTAAGGTTTGGGGAGCGTGAAATTAATTTGGATAAAAGAGTTTGTCAGCGGGGCATGCTTATTTTCTTGCTGGTCGCTTTTTTGCTCGTGTGTTTGGGCAGCATTCGACATAAATCATTTACCACCGATGAGCTGAAGCATTATAGGTATGGCGTCAATATCTTGAACTTTGATGCCACGCGATTCGATGATAGCAAAATGCCCTTCTCGGCGTTGAATGCTTTGCCTGCCAAGATCGCTCCGTACGTGCCTGTCGATCGCGTTCGGGTTTTTCTCCAGAAACCACAGACGGGTCGAATAATCACCATATTATTTTCGCTTGGGGTTGCTTATCTTATTTTTCGTTGGAGCCGCTCGTTATACGGGATTGTACCCGGCTTGTTTTCGTTGTTTTTGTACGTGTTTGACCCCAACATCATCGCGCATTCACGGCTGATAACAACGGATATTTATGCAACCGGGATGGCAGCATTGGCAATTTACACATTCTGGCTGTTCAGCGAAAAACGGAACTGGAAATACGCGGCCTTGAGCGCGTTCACGTTGGGGCTAAGTCAGTTGGCAAAGTATACGAGTGCATATTTGTATCCGATTTTATTTGCTATTGTGATCATCCGCGATTTGCCCGTATGGATTGATGCTATCCGCAATAAAGATTACCGTGCGGTGGGTAAATTCATAAAAGCTGGGGCCAAGCGAGCAATCTTCTTTTTGGTTATCAGCATCTTCATCATCAACGTTGGTTTTCTGTTCCAAAGGACATTTACCCCGTTGGGGAAGTACGTTTTTCGCTCTGAGCTGTTCCAGACCGTGCAGGTAAAACTTTCCCCGCTTGGTTTTATGCCCGTTCCCGTGCCCTATCCTTATGTGGAAGGCCTAGATTGGGTGCAGGCTAGAGAACGCACGGGGGCCGGTTATGGCAGCCTTTATATGCTTGGTGAGCTTCGCGGCGGCGGCGAAAATTTCAAAGGTTATTATATCTTTGCCTCACTTTTGAAGCTTCCCATTGCGGCACAAATCATTCTCCTGCTTGCTATGGTGAAATTTTTCAAGGATTGGAAGAAGCATTATCGTAATAATGCCCCCCCCTTCAGCTCCTCCCGCCACAGTTGGAAGAGGCATTGTCGTAATAATTCACCCCCCTCCAGCTCCCCCCGCCACGGGGGGAGAGTTTCTCAGCTTCCCCACGTGGTGGGGGGATTGAGGGGGGTAGGGAGTGAACGGTTACAGCATCATTTCATCGAGCGCGAATTATTTTTATTCGTGCCGGCAGCGTTCTTTTTCTTCTATTTCAACTTTATCTTCCGTGCTCAGATTGGGATGCGGTTTTATTTGGTACTGTTCCCATTTTTATATGTTTTGGCGGGAAGTCTGGTCAAGGATTGGCGCAGCTGTAGTACTGGCAAAAAATCTACTGTGATTATATTGGGAATTTGGTTGCTTGGCTCTGTGCTCTTATCTTTCCCCCACTATATTCCCTATTTCAATGCCTTTGTTGGGGATCGAAGATACGCTTATGAATATCTGGTTGATTCAAATCTTGATTGGGAGCAGGCCGAATGGTATCTGGATCAGTATTTGTACGCACACCCTGAGGCGACATTCGAGCCTGGACGCCCCACACTTGGGACGATTGTTGTGTCCCCCAACAAGCTTGTGGGCATCGAGGGTCCCCCGGATCGATTTCTTTGGCTGCGTGAGTATTTCGAGCCTGAAGAGACGATTGCCGATGTTTATCTCGTTTATGAAATTGCAGAAGAAGCCTACAATCAGGTTCGAGATCAAATTGAAGAGTGAGTGTTCTTAACGCAGAGTCGCAGAGACGCGGAGAAAAAGCAAAATTCTTAACGCAGAGCCGCAGACGCTTTGCGTGCCTTGCTTTGCCACACGGTCGCTTTGCGTGCATCCGCATGCGCGCCTTTGGCGTGGTGTGCTCTTACCCGCAGGGTATGCAAAGTGACGGCAACGGAAAAAACAAAATTAACGGGATGGCTCACAATATAGCTTCCCCCCGTGGCGGGGGGATTGAGGGGGGTAGGGCGTGAACGGTTGCCGCTTTATATCTCGTTCCATCCGCTCTGCGGTGGAACACCTCATCACTTACAATGCAACCACTACCGCTTTGTGCGCATCCGCATACCGCTCATAAATAACAGGAGGAATAATGGCTGTAAGAACGTTGTCTATTTCGTTGGAAACACGAGGGAATGCTGACATCAAAGATATTACCAATGATGTGCGCGAGAGTGTTAAGCAATCTGGGTTGAGTAATGGGGTGGTGATGCTGTTTACGCCCTCGTCCACTAGTGGGTTGACGACCATCGAGTACGAATCGGGCTGTCTGAGCGACTTGCGCCGTTTGTTCGATGAGATCATTGATCCTAAACGCGATTATGCTCACAATGCACGCTGGCACGATGGGAACGGGCACTCTCACGTGCGCGCTGCTTTGCTGGGAGCTTGGTTTAGTGTTCCATTTGTTGATGGACGCCTGACGTTGGGGACATGGCAGCAAATTATATTTGTGGATTTCGATAACCGGGCCAGACGTCGCGAGTTGGTTGTGCAGGTTGTGGGGGAGTGAGGCGGGGCGGTCAGGAGACCGGCTTGAGCGCGTGGTCAGGAGATTGGCTTGGGCGCACGGTCGGGAGACCGGCTTGAGCGTTGTTAGCGAGTCAGGGCAGTGGTTTGGCGTAGATGCCCAGGTGGTTGCCAATGGGTCTCTCCCGCCCAGGGATGCGATTGTTGATGGGGCTGTTCAATATATTGGCATTTCCCAAATTGCTTTCTACTACCATTGTGGATGAGCCGCCGCCGTCCAGGTTCATGGCCGTGTACCCGCCGTGGCTGATGATGATTTCGGCTAACTCGTTCAGGGTTGCGCCCTCTGAGTAGCCGGGTTGACGCCCGTCGATAACTAAGAGCATAAGACGATGGTTGGATTGATCCAATGCCACCGCGGTTCTGGGATCGGGGGAATCATCCAATTCGCGGCGGGCTTTTCCATTTTTGACTAACATCAAATTTCCAGAAATGACATTATGTTCTCCACCAATGGGATAGTTGAACCTGGCTCGATGTATGGGGGAAAAATATAATCTTGGTTCCCGGTCTGTTTCCTGGGAATAAACCACCCCCTCGGAGGCAGCAAAACCGATTACATCAACGCGATCCCCACTGTGGGGGTAATAGTCAAAAAAACCGCGAGAATGCCACGGGGTAAAACCATCCCCATTGATGGCTACCTGTACCCCAAAATCATCAAGAAATTCTGACGTTGTGCGTGCCTCGAGAGGGAGTTCCGCGTCTGGGTCTCCTGGAGTAATTTGGATGCGAGTGCCTTTGACTTGCAAGTCGACTGTGATGATGTGTATCACCATTGGGCGTGGTGAGCTGCGCACGTCGCGGATATATTCCACGCCCTGGAAGAGCATTTTTTGTTTGGGGCTTGGCTGGATGCGTCGGGAAACCCAGTAGCCACCAGCGCATAGAATCACGAGGGAGATTATGCCGAT